>CADCPE010000069.1 GCA_902803275.1 uncultured Erysipelotrichaceae bacterium | reverse complement strand
CTCGGAATTACAGGTGAGAATTCAAATGAGATCAGAGAATCCATTTTCTTTATGATGGCTAATTCAGGATGGCCTATTCTTGAGCTCCGTTCATTGGATCCGAGCCTTGAAGAGGTATTCCTCAATATTACTTCCGGCAAGAAGAGGGCTTAAGTATGTACGCAATATTTAAAAGAGAATTTTTATCTTACTTCAGATCTCCTGTCGGATACGTTGCAATTGCAATCTTTTCATTCCTGTCAGGTTTTATATTCTTTTCGCAGTTCAGCGGCGGTTCAGTCAATATTGCAAGTGAAGTAATCTCACTTACTTCATTCTTTGTTGTCATCGTTCCGATCATAACAATGGGTCTGCTTGCCGAAGATAAGAAGAGGGGTACCGATATCCTTTATTACACAACACCGGTAAGTCTTTTCAATGTCGTTGTCGGAAAGGTGCTTGCTGCATTCGCGCTTTTTGCAGTAATGTTCATTAACGTAATCATTCACATCATTGTTACTTTAAGCTGCGGCGGTAAGTTTGGTGTTGGTGCAGTCGGTACGATAATCGTATTCTTCTTCATGGCATTCATGTTTATCACCATCGGCCTTTTTGCTTCAGCGATTACTGATAATCAGATCGTTTCGGCTATTGTTTCATTCATCATAATTCTCATTACCCAGCTTATTACTGTAATTTCAGACTATGTTGGTACGGCAGTTACATCAATTGCTACGGTTCTTCATGTTAAGTCAGCAACAGCTACTGCCATTGGTAATGCGATCAGAAAAGGAATTGCCTGGCTTGATCCTTTTGTTAAGACACAGGATTTCCGCCTTGGTATTTTCTCGGTTTCTTCGCTTGTATTTCTTATATCCGTCGGATTCCTTTTTATGTATCTCACATTCAGGGTCCTCGAAAAGAAGCGCTGGAGTCAGACTTGATAGAGGGGTAGGGAAGTAAAATGAGTAAAGAAGTCGCAAATAACAATAATGTAAAAACAGATAACAGGGCGGATAAGCTTAAGCTTTATTCTATTGGTTCCGTATTGCTTTTGATCGGAATCATCCTTTTCGTCAATATCCTTTTTGAAGCTTTGCTCGGAAATGCGCTTACTTTTGATTTTTCTGATACCGCGCAGAATTCCATTTCCGTTGATACTAAGAATTATATTGATTCACTTACACCTGATACTCACATCAGGGTAGTCGGTTTATTTAGCCGTCCTGATAATGTTTCAGGTACTCCTTATCAGTACATCATTCCTTTGCTTGATGACTATGTTAAGCAGTCAGACGGTAAGATCACTGTTGAATATAAGAACATTAACGAGAATCCAGGTATCATATCTGAACTTGATCCCACCAATTCATATGATCTTGCTTCTAAAGAGGGATGCTTCGTAATTCAGTGTAATGGCAACATCAGGATCATTTCTCCTATTGACTGTTATTCGATTGACTCTGATTATTATTATTCCACGGGAGTATATCTTGTCACTGCCAATAATGCAGAATACACATTTACAAATGCAATGAATATTCTTACTTCCGGTTTTTCAAGCAAGGCATATATTGTTACCGGCCTGAAGGAAGACGGCAATGAATACATCTCAAAGATCCTCGATTCGTTGTCGATCGATGTTGAGGAACTTCCTTCTTCAGACAGTTTTGCTATTCCCGAAGATTGTGATCTTTTGATCCTTAACGGTCCTAATGGTGATATTACTGAAAAAATGTATGTTGCTATGCTGGATTATCTTAACCGTGGCGGAAAGATGTTTATTGCCATTGACTTTAATACGAAGAACGTTACCGAGAGATATGAAAGACTCAATCTTCTTGCTAATCAGATGAATATCAATATTGATTCCGCAATGATCTATGAGAATGATCCCGGTTATCAGCTTAACGGTTATGGCATAGACCATACTGTAACTTCTACTGACATGTTTACAGGTTATGCTTCAATTCCGTTCCTTCATGCAACATACAGCAGATCTATCAGTGCACGCCTTGATCCGTCTTCGACATTAAATCTCTATCCTGTTCTTCAGACAAGTAAAAATGCGACTCTTGTAGAATACGATACTATCGGCAATGTAGTTGATAATTCTGTTGATACAACAGGCCAGTATAATGTTGCAATGTATGCCTGCGGAAATGATGACAGTTCGGCAAAGATGTTTGTCTTTGGTACAACAAACTTCTCTTCAGACAATTACATTTCCGGCTACGGATTAAATGATTCGAATGTCGATTTCTTCAGATCCTGCATAAAGGAACTTACGAACAGCGGCGAAAACGCATCGCTTAATATTGCAACGAAAGCCGTTGATGACTATATGCTCGACAGCACCAAGACCACGACTTCCATTTCTATGACAATGATGGTCATTTTCATGATCGTTATTCCGATAATTATGATCGGATTTGCTGTCCTTGTATATGCCAAGAGGAAGAATCTCTAATATGAAGTCAGTAAAGAATCTGTTAGTTCCGGCAATAATACTGATTGTGCTGATAATAAGCTCAATCGTGTATTTTGTTGTTGATAATCTTAAGAACAAGGAACCTGTCGATACGACCGGTGCACTGACAGATGTTGTTTATTTTACGCCTTCTGAAGTTTCTTCTCTGTCTGTATACAACAGAGATAGTTCTCATACGTCAGTTGTTAATTGTTCTTCAGACGTAGACGGTCTTACTAATTATGTTTATGCAGGTGATGATTTTGATCCTGCAGCAAGTTATTCACAGAACAAATTAGGTGATTATGTAGCCATCCTGATCTCATATAACTGTAATGCAAAGGTTTCTTCAACAGGTAATTATTCTGATTATGGTCTGGCAGATCCTTCTTATAAAGTAACTATAAATGCGGTCAACGGTTCCGTAACCACCGTGCTTATCGGCAATAAGACGCCTGATGAGAAGAACTGCTACATCTGTGTGGATGGTTCAAAAGACATTTATACTGTTTCGGTGTTAAAGCTTGTATATGCAGATTACACCGCTATTGATTTCTGGGATTCCAGGACCCTTAATATCGAATATGCTTCGCTTAAGTCTGTTCATTTTGACAGAGCAACCGACGGTTTATCTGTTGATGCCGAAGTTACTATGACAGGATCTGGTATTGCGAATTTCAATTTTGTAAAGCCTTACAATCATCCGGCAAGTAGTTATTTCGGATTGCTTATCGATTCCGTTGTCGGTCTCAATATCTCTGAATATGTTGAAATTTCAGATAATGAACTTTCTACATATGGTCTGGATAATCCTGCTTATCATTTTGTTCTTACACAGAATGACGGTAATAAGACTGAGATTTATTTCAGCAAAAACATTAATGGTTACTATTACGGCAAGATTACCGGAATTGACAGTTACTTTCTTGTAAGCACATATCAGCTTGAAGGCCTTGAATTGAAAGAAACAGTCCTTCTTGATACGTATATCTGCTATAGCTATGCAAAGGACGTTTCTTCAATTACTTGTACATACGGAGACAGATCTTTTAGATTTGATCTTAATGTTCCTGAAGGAAAGAGCATTACAGCAAATGATGTTACTGTTACGCTTGACGGACGCAACGCCCAGATCTCAGATACTTTCGGAAGATCTTATTGTTCGATCCTTTTCGAGAGTATTGCCTGCATTGAAATCGGCGGAATCGATTCGACCACTACAGTTAACACATCAGCAGGTCCTGTTATTACATTGAGTTTCCTCGATAAGAATTATGCAACTACTACATATGAGTTCTACTCAAGAACTGATGATACCTATTATGTGTTTAAGAACGGTGAATATATGTGTTTCTATGTATATTCACGTGAGATATTTAATGATGGCGGTTCAGACACATACAGTTATGGCTTCTGGAAGGCTTATGAACTTCTGAATGAAGCTATTTCCGGAAACATTAATGGCATCTATGATATCCCGAAAGAAGTATAAGATGAACAAAAATAAGAACAGGAAGACTGAACAGAAAGAGATAAAGAAACCTTCTGAGAATAAAAAGGAAGGCAGTATTACGCAGTCCATGATCCGTAAAGGATTGACGATTGCCGTAATGATTTTTACCACAATACTTTTGATCAGTATTGGGTTGATCTTTGTTGTCTCGAGAAAGATAGATTCAATGTCCGGTGCTGATGCCCAAATCAAATTATCAGCGCAGGGCGGTTTTTCCTGCGAGTATTCAGAAGCTCAAAAACTTTATCCTTATGCTGAAGGCGTAATTAAGGTAACATCCGAAAGAATCGCTTATCTTAATCTTTCAGGTAATGAAGTTTTCGCGCAGGCCGTATCTTATCAGAACCCCCAGTGTGTAACCTTCGGTGATAATGTAGCTGTATTTGACCGCGACGGTTATAACTTTACTGTTCTTGACCGTGACGGAATCTGGTACAGCAAGCCTACGGCCAATCCTATTAAGGCTGTACAGATGTCTGATGACGGTTTTATTGCTGTTATATGCGGAAGTGATGAGTCTTTCGGTGAAGTTGATATTTTCGACAAAGACGGAAACCAGATTGCGGTCTGGACTTCTTATAACTCAGGATTCCCTGTATGTTGCGCATTCAACGGCAATTCTTCGCTTATTGCCGTATCCACCATCAATACAAGTGGCGCCGTAATCGTTCCTTATATAAGAGTTTTCTCGATCAACAAATCTAGTAAAGGCTATGAAGTTGATGACTATGCAGTTTATACCACGGAAGATAATGTAATCTTTGCTTCCATCTGCTATGTCGGAGACAAGCTCTGCTGTTTTACGACTAATGCTTTGTATGAAGTAAAAGACAATAATCTCTCAAAAATGAACTTTGATTTCTCTGCCATAGGCTATGTAAAGAAGGTTGGAAACAATCTCTTTGTTACATATTCCGACGGTGTAAGCCAGCTCAACAAGCTTGCGATAATCAATTCTTCTGACAGCGTTATCTATGATTCCAATATCGGAACCAACATCATCTGCGTTGCACAGGGCGAGGGTTATTACGCCATAAGTGTTGATAAGAGAGTATTTGTATATAACACGTCCGGAGTAATTACCAACGATTATTCCGTTGATGAAGATATCATCAGAATGAATTTCCT
>CADCPE010000068.1 GCA_902803275.1 uncultured Erysipelotrichaceae bacterium | reverse complement strand
TTTTTGAATGCACGATTTATAAAATTCATTATTATCCTTCTTTATTCCGGATCAGCAGGATTATCTACAACAGTGATGTTGATGATGGTGCTCTGCGGACAGTAGGTGCTGGTTTTTATCTGCAGACCATCGCTTCTTTCTGCAGATTTGACAAGTCCGTTGGCCATATTCGGATCAGCTACATAAGTAACATCGCAGGTCAGATGATTATCCTCACAGAGTTTTCTTACCTGTGTTTCGGTATAGGTACCCGAATTCAAGTCATCCCACTTTGTGTCCGAGTTGTCGGTCAGAAGGATATTTCTTCCTTTTGAAACTACGACATTTACCGTTCCTCCGACTGCAACAGAACTCGTATGGCTGATGATCTCTCCTGATTCATATATGTCAGAGAAATCATATGTCGGATTATTCAGAGTTAAAGCAGCACTTTCGATATTGGCCTGATTGACCCAGTCTCTTAATTCATCGAATGTCTTTCCCGTAAAATCTGGAATCTTCGGATTTCCCTTGGAAATGATTACGGTCAGATAATCGCCTTCCTTGACCAGTGTTCCTGCAGCGATCGACTGTTTGATGCACAAGCCTGTAGATGTCGCATAGTCTTCTTCAGAATCATCGAGCGGGATTCCGTTCTTTGAACACCACTGCCTAACTTCTGTTCTCTTCCAGCCGATGATGTTAGGCATATTGACCGCCTTGCCCAAAGATACGACAACCGTAAGGGTCTCTCCCTCTTTGATGGTCCTGCCTGCAGAAACAGACTGCGAGATGACATAATCCCTGTCGACCTTGTCCGAATACTGCTCGACTTTATTTATGTTTATCTTCTTGGACTTGGCCCATGATTCAACTGTTGCGTAAGGTTTCTTTTCAAAATCTTCAACAGCTACAGAACCGGCCGGAGCTGAACCCTTGGATACGTTTATCTTCAATGAACAGGCTCTGGTGAACGAATCTTCTTCACACCCTGTGAAGGAATAATCAATAACGCTGTTGGCTTCTACATCTTCGTTATAGGATGTAGATATCTTTGTCTTCTGCAGTTTATTGTCAGAGATCCATGCCTGAATATCCTCTTTTTCCATTGCATAAAGATCAGGTACATTTATCCTCTCGTCAGGATCAGCACCTTTGGACAGGTTGAAATTGATCTTTACGTCTTTTCTGACCTTTTTCCCCGGATTTACGCTTTGAGTAAGGATTGTACCGTCGTCCGTATCAAAATCATACTGTTCGACAAAAAGGATGCCGGTCGCATCAATACCCTGCTGTTTCACCCAGGCTGCCACGTCATTCTTTGTCATTCCGACGAAGTTCGGCATTTCGATCTTCGGGGCAAAAAACAGGAAGTATGAAACGATGGCCAAAACCAACAAAACGCCGGCCGCAATAGCCAACGCTTTGGTGTTAAGAGGTTTCTTTTCTTTTTTGACAGGAACTCTTTCTTCTTCCTTGAAACTTGCAGGTTTGCCTGCATCAGAGAACTGGTCCAGAAAATCTTTATTATCAGGCATAGTAAAACTCTCCTTTATCTTCTAGTCATATCTAATTATAATATGCCTATCATATATCATCTAACACTTTTTAATCGTAGGTCACCGTATTCATGTAAAGTGTCAGTAGTTTTAAAGATCCGTCAGGCTGCAGTTTGTATTCTCCGGAATTGTTGTTGATGATCACACTGACTGCAGGATCCTTGGCGAATTCCAGCATGTCACTGTAAGCAATGCCTTCCTTTATGCCGTAGTAATAATGATTGCCATTGCTCGAGATGACATTCAGATTGGTGCTCTGGCCTTCTCTTTGTCCTGAATAGAAATAAGCGATTCCGGATTTTCTGTATTTTTCAAACAGGGCCATTGAACTGTCGCTGATCTGTCTTTTCGGAGTGTTATCGCCCTTGTTTTCATTGGCCGATACAACAACATTCAGATAGGTGTCGTAGGCATCAGCTCCCTCGATCTCTTTCAGTGCTTCCGTTATCTCTGAAGGTATGTAATCTGCATAGGAATAGAGTATATACTGGCCAAGCCTGTCGTTATGATCATAGGCATTCGCCAGACCGAAGCCTTTTGTGCTTCTGGCGGCAAAAGAGAAGCCTGTCGTCAGCAAGGCGGCGATGATAAAGACTAACGGCAGCTTGTATGAGAAATACAGTTTCCGCTTATATACGAAGTATGCGACGACATATACCACAAACAGCATCAGATAGACTATGAATATATCGGAAATGAAATCCTTAAATGATGAATACCCGTAATTGAATGATGAAGAAATCATCAGCAGGATCAGGAATACATACAGATAGATCACCAATGGATATGAATAGATCTTCGTTGAAGGCGTTGAGGCTCTTTCGACCGCTCTGTCCACATACTGCTTATAAAGCAGATAAGCAGATACTGCCAGATACAGGATCAAAGCCGGTATGTTGTGGATATCGATCATCGAAGATTCAAACAGATCAAAGAACAGATCCGTCGAAATGGCTATCGGTGACAGATATGCGACAAAACTCATATCAAAACCGTGTCCTGCAATATATGAATCTGCGAAAATCTCCAGCGCCGTAAGCAGGACTGCCGGCAATACCGTATAAGCACCGATCATCACTACACCGTCAAAAGCGTTGTTGCCGATCAGATACAGGCAGGTATTGAATACTACCAGCGTAAAGGCCACCAGCAGGATCTTAATAAGAGCCAAAGCATAGCTCAAGATCCCTATTCCTTCAGCTACCGCAAAGAAAGAGAAGGTTATCACAAATGGCATATAGGCCGTGGCAGCGCAGAACACTATGCCCGTAACAAGCATTGCCTTTCTTGATACCGGGATAGAGAAATAGGTATCGACAGCCTTCTTGTCATGAACGTAGCTGAATACGTTGCAGGGGATCAGATATGTCAGAACCACACACAGGAAGCCCTGAATGATCATGCCGATCTCGTTCTTGCCTGAACCTACCGCATTGAGAAAAGCGATAAGCAGGATGAAGATCAGCAGATATTTTTTGGATTTAAGCAGATAAGTAAAGTATTCTTTTGAAAACATTATCTTTCTCCTCCCTCATGTTCATAGATGAACAGTTCCTCAAAGTTGACTGACAGCGTATCCAGAATGACCGGATGAAGTTCCTGCAGTTTGGCTACGGTCTCTTCCTTGTCGCCCTTGATCACCAGCGAATAGACTGATCCTTCCTTGTGCATATGCAGGATGGTGAACTGATCAAAGACGCTCTCATCGATCGGAGCAGTGAAGGCCAGCTGATACTTGTTGATGTTCTGCTTTGATTCAAGCAGATCACCGTAAGTAGAGATCTTGCCGTTCTCCAGAATGCCGTATGAATCGCAGATATCTTCAAGCTCCTTCAGGTTGTGAGAAGAGATGATGATCGTTGAATGATTCTCTTCGATGAAATCGTATAAGGCTTTCTTCAGATTGTATCTTACCAGCGGATCCAATCCGTCAAACGCTTCATCCAGAAGCAGCAGCTTAGGTTTAATAGACA
This sequence comes from uncultured Erysipelotrichaceae bacterium, assembly GCA_902803275.1. Classification (GTDB taxonomy): domain Bacteria; phylum Bacillota_I; class Bacilli_A; order Erysipelotrichales; family Erysipelotrichaceae; genus Colivicinus. The sequence continues at coordinate 1,485 of CADCPE010000068.1, read as the reverse complement.
AGGCAAAAAGCAGCAAAGTCTGTCTTTTCATGCCCTTGGAGAATGTGTTGATCTGCTGGTTCTCACTTAGATTAAACAGCTTTAGCGTTTTCTGATACATTTGTTCATCCAAAGGATAGAAAGACGCACAGAACTCCTTAAGTGATCTGATGTTGGAAGCCAGTGGATAATAAGGATCATCATTGGCGAAGAATATATCTCTTCTTATCTCTTCCTGTTTGAATGTATCTCTACCATCGAACAGGACATTTCCTTCATCAGTCATATAGATGCCGCTGATGCATCTTAACAGCGTAGTCTTGCCGGCACCGTTGACACCTACAAGGCCAAAGATAGAGCCGCCGTCGATAGTCAGGTTTACTCCATCAAGAACTTTCTTTCCGTCAAAGCCCTTGACTACTTTGTTGATCTCTAACATGTTTCCTCCTCACTGAATACTTCTTCAAGTATCTCCTGAAGGTCTGTCTTGGAAAAACCTTCATCCTTTAATGTGTTCAACATAAATACTGCATCCTTGCGATTTTGTTCCTTCTTGACATTTAGATCCTTGGAAACAAAAACGCCTTTCTTGTTTACTGTATAGATATAGCCGTTTTTCTCCAGTTCCTGATAAGCCTTCATGACTGTATTGGGATTGATTCCCAGATCTTCAGCCAAGCTTCTGACAGAAGGAAGCTTATCATCAGGTTTGAGGATGCCGGATTTAATAAACTTCTCAATCTGAGATCTGATCTGTTCATAAATAGAATCTTTTCCCTGTAAATTTATTAAGAACATCTACTACCTCCAATCTGTATTAACTGTATTAATTGTATTATCTGTATTATTTATTGTCAAGAGAAAGAAGATGCCTACATTTTCCTTTTTGTTGATCTGTGAATGCATAGTACACAGCAACGAAAGTATTCATTTAATGAAAACCAGACTGCTTAAGCAGTCTGGTTTTCATTACCTTTTAAATGCGGATCAGCATTTATTGCATATCCAATTCAATTGAACAATAATTATTTGTAGAAGAATATAAAAGCTCTGTCATTGTCGGATTTAACTATGATTAAAGCCAGCATTTCTATTTTCTGATATATATCTTCATCTATTTCCACAGACAAAGTATTCTCTCCTTTTTTTGTCAAAACGTTACCGGCTTTAATGAGGTCACCGTTAGGTGGATCAAAGAAGACGGCATGATACCCTTCCGCAACATCAACCGTTACCGTGTACCTGTATTTTCCGGATTCTGTTTTTTCAAACAAGTAATCAAGCACTTTAATTTCTCCGGATTTGTAACTGTCAGGATCTAAAGAATAACTGCCACTGTTTACCTTGATGTCAGAGTTTCCTTCTTCCAGATCAATATCATTCAAATCCACAATCTCGCTTTCATCAATCTTCAGATCTGTAAAAAAGAGGAAACATCTGTCTTCATCGGATCTGTTTATAGATAATGCCAGCTCTTCGACTTTTTTCAGACTGTCTTCGGAAATT
>CADCPE010000067.1 GCA_902803275.1 uncultured Erysipelotrichaceae bacterium | reverse complement strand
CTTTGACTCTGTTTTTGCTTCGCTTGATTATCTTTATCAGCTCACCGCGATAGTGTCTTCCTTCGTCATATAGCTTTGCCTCTACTATCTCTTGAGGAAAACAGCCGTCGATAAAAACAGGCTTTCTTCTATAGAAAGCAATGCCTTCTCCGTTGATACCTGCTTTTTTGATCTCAAGCCTCATCTCAATTATTATTTTACCTTTATTTTGGTAAACTTATAGTATGAGTGAAGGTATTAACTGGGAAGAGATATTCAAGGAATTCAAAATAAATTCAACCATTCTGATAAAGGATCTTTTCACGATCGGCATCGTGATTCTTCTTTCGGCTCTGGCCATGAAAATGGTTACTGCCTTTACCTCCCGGTCCATAGAAAAGGCCAAGGAAAGAGGAGACGATCCTAAAGCCAAGTCTTTCATAACCTTCATGACCCTGCTTAGAAGCTTCTCGCGTTATGCCATATATTTCATTGCCTTCTGCATAATCATCAACCCGCTGGGTTACGGCTCGGTCCTTTCCAACATCATCACAGCCGCTGGAGTCGGAGCGCTGGTTATCTCTTTGGGTGCACAAAGTGTCATTTCCGATATGATCGCCGGAGCCTTCATCCTGTTTGAACATCAGTTCAGTGTCGGTGATTATGTCCAGATAAACGAATACAGCGGCACGATATCGGCCATGGCGATGCGCTGCACCTATCTTGATACCTGGAAAGGTGAAAGGATCATCATCCCGAACGGTCAGATCAAAACGGTGATCAATTACTCCGGCAAGTTCAATATGGCGATCGTAGATGTGCCGACACCTTATGAAGCTGACAGCGAGAAAGTCAAGGCGATCCTGCAGGAGGAAGCTGACAAATACTACGAAGCCAACAGGAAGATCTGTTATGATAAACCCCAGGTTCTGGCTATCTCTTCTTTCGATGAAAGTGCTGTGATCATGACTGTACAGATGAAAGCCAAAGGCAGAAATCATTTCACGATCCAAAGAGATCTGAGAATGGCCATCAAGAAACGTTTTGATAAGGAAGGCATCTCTATTCCTTACAATCAGATCGTCGTTCATAAAGAAGGTTGACAGGCATATGGTTTTAGATCAGATCGACAAGGAAATATATGAACTGTCTTTAAAGTCAGATGAAGATCTTAAAGACATCTATAAGAAAATTGATGACATCTGCCTGGTCAATTCCAACCGGGTCCTTTCCGCATTCCTGAAAAATCAGGTCTCCTATACGGATTTTGCGGACATCAACGGCTATGGCAACTACGACAGCGGCAGAGACAAGCTGGAAAGGATCTTTGCGGATGCTTTAGGATGTGAGGATGCGCTGGTAAGACCGCACATCATGAGCGGAACCAATGCCCTGTATCTCGTTTTCTCGGCCCTGCTTAAGCATGGCGATACGATGATCTCTTTGACCGGCCTGCCTTACGATTCTCTGCAGGAGATGATCGGCCTGTGCGGCGATTCATCACAATCCCTAAAAGAAAACGGTGTCAGATATGAACAGATCGATCTGATAAATGATGAATTTGACAGTATAAAGATCATCGAAAGATTAAAAAGAAACGATGTTAAGCTCGTAGAGATCCAGAAATCCCGCGGCTATTCTTCAAGAAGATCTCTTACCATCAGACAGATCGAAGAACTGATCACCAGGATCAGAGAAGTAAATAAAGATGTCATCATCATGGTCGACAACTGCTATGGCGAACTGGTGGAGGAAACGGAACCGGGTCATGTCGGAGCTGATATTGTCGTCGGTTCCCTGATGAAGAATCTTGGCGGAGGCATCGCCTCTACCGGTGGTTATGTAGCCGGAGAAGCTGAGCTGATCGAGATGGTCGCCGACAGGCTGACCGCTCCCGGTATCGGCAAGCAGCAGGGCGCTAATTTCAACCTGAACAACCAGTTCTTCAAAGGCATCTTCATGGCACCAAACGCTGTCAAGCAAGCCCTGAAGACCGCTGTCTATTCCGCATACATGCTGGAAAAGCTCGGCTATAAAAACGTCTCACCGTCTTACGATGAATATCGCAGCGATATCATCCAGACCGTGGAACTGGGTGATAAGGATGCACTGGTCCTGTTCACGCAAGGCCTTCAGGAATCCTCACCGATCGATTCCTTCGTCAAGGTGCTGCCGGCACCGATGCCGGGTTATCCTTTTGATGAAGTCATGGCCTGCGGGGCTTTCACCCAGGGAAGCACCATTGAACTGAGCGCCGATGCACCGGTCATTGAACCTTATACACTGTATATGCAGGGTGGCCTGTCACATGAGTATGGCAAACTGTCGATCATGCTGGCACTAAGCAAGATAAGAAAAAACGGCTGAGCCGTTTTTTTAGTTGCTGTTGAGCTGACCGCCGTCGATCCTGATGATGGAGTTGTTAATATAATTGGCTTTGTCACTGATCAGGAAGCTGACAAGATCAGCCACCTCTTCGGGCTGTCCGTATCTTCCTAGAAGGATCTTTTCACACTCCTGTTTAAGGAACTGTTCATCATAGCCTTCAAGTTCCTTTTCGGTACCGATGAACCCCGGAGCGATCGCATTGACGTTCACATATGGCGCATACTGGATCGCCATGTTGTGAGTGAGCGATATCAGAGCGGCTTTGGAGGCATCATAGTCAAAGCACATCGGATAGTAGGTATTGATGCCGTTGGTCGAAGAAATATTGATTATGCGGCCAAACCTGTTCTCCAGCATCTGCCTGTATACGCGATCAGCACAGTTGTATGCTCCCACCACATTCACATCCAGAACTCTTCTGAATTCTTCTGCGGTCTTAAGATTGTACAGATTAGGCAGATCGATCGCCGCATTGTTTATCAGGATGTCGACCGCTCCGATCTCTTTTTCGATCTTTGCGATCATTTCATCCACTTGCGTTTCCTTTGAAACATCAGCCTTGATCGCCAGGCATTTTACACCGCATTCTTTTCTGATCTTTTTGCAAAGCTCAAAAGCTTTGGCTTCTGAGCTAAAGTAATTGATCACGATGTTGTATTTTTCCTGGGCGAGCTTCAAGGCGATCGCTGAACCGATACCTCCGGCTCCGCCTGTGATCAGTACTGTCTTATCCATATACTTCTTTCTATATTATATTAATTTGACGGAATTCTTTAAAATAATCGAGTGAATATTTTATTATTAATATAGAAGAGTTGATTTATATATGATCATGAAAAAACTGTTAACACAATTATTGCTAAGTATCGCGCTTTTATCATTTTTTGCTGTACCTGTATCAGCTGATGTAGGCCCTAAGGCATCGTTGACCATTGAGATAGTCAATGCCCCTATGAACCATTATTATGTAGGCCTGCTTACAAAAGAGGAATTCGGCCCATATCAATGGATAAGTGCAGTAAACATTAATGTTGCTGACGAAGAAACAAAAACGGCCTCTGAAGCCTTCGTGAACTATCAGGATAAGGACGGATATAAGACGTTAAGCCATGTGCAGGAATGTTCAGAAAACAACACATTCTCCTGGACCTACTATCCGCCAAGCGAATTCAAGATCGCCATATACAATGTCGCTGATGGAAGCCTCAAGGTCTCTGATGCTTTCAAGAAGCAGGCTTTTGATGCAAGATTCATTGTCGAATACGGTCCTGAGCTCAAAGTTGAGGAAGTCGACCAGACTTCTTCAAACATCGGCAAGTTCCTCCTTAGAGCTCTGATAACTACGGCTGTCGAAGTTCTGCTTGGACTGCTGTTTGGCTACAGGGAAAAGAAGCAGATCATTGTGATCGTAGTAACAAACCTGATCACCCAGATACTGCTCAATCTGTTTATGGCGATCGCGGATGTTTCGATGGGCGGCTATGCATGGCTGATCCTGTTCCCGATCGGCGAAGGTATAGTCTGGCTGATCGAGCTGATCGTCTATCTGATCGCGATCAAAAAGAAGCCGAAATGGCTTATCCCGATCTATACAACTCTCGCAAACGGTCTGACGTTTGTCGCAGGAGTGATATGGGGTCTCATATATTAACGAAAGGATGATGAACGATATGAAAAAAACTATTCTGACTATCTTCTGTGCTTTAATGCTTTTATGCGGATGCACAGGCGGTAAAAAGGAAGAAACGGAAAATATTGCCGGCAAGACCTTCTACGACACCGCTGATTCCTTTATCTATACGGAACGCTCAAGACTCTGGCTGGGCAAGGATGAATCTTTCGTCCTGAGCGATTATTACGTCGGAGGCATGAACGAATACAACGGAACATGGACGCTTAAGGACGGCGTTGTTACCTTGAAGGCTGACGACAAGGAATTCAAGTTTGAGGTCAAGGACGAAAACAACCTGATCCTAAGAACCGGATTGACCGGTGCCAATGCATCCGATGTCTTTTCAACAGAAAAACCAAATACGGAGATTCTGCCATACGGCATTGAAGACTTTGATTACATCATCTACTACAATGCCATGCAGCCGATGGCCAATCAGTCTTATATCGAGATCCATGATGACAAGTCATTTGCGCTGATCGAAAAAGGTTCTAATGGCATCACAGAAGTAAACGGTCTATGGGGCAAGGAAGGAAATGCCTACATGTTTTCCAACTTCGATCCGTTCAACGACGCCAATGGCAACAAGGTCTACAATTTCGTTTTCCTGATCAATGATGAGAATTCACTGATCCTCAACGACGATCTCGACGGATCAAAGAAAGGTGATATCTTCACTACAGACGGAAAGGTCCCTGCCGGTTATACCAAGCCTGATGAAACCTTCACTTTCAAGACACAGACCTATATCCATGAACCGATCCAGGATGTCAACGAAGATTATCTGCCTACTATCACGATCGCTTCGGATTTCTCTTTCCTGTTCTATGAAAACGTCTATGCCGGTATGGGCAAATACACCGGCTACTGTTCTCCTGAGCAGAACGGCTGGGCTTGCGAGGTGACAGACGGCAGCGGCATGATGGGCTTCAACTGCGGAGACGGCATCGGCTGCGATACCATCAAGAAAATAATCTTTGAATCCGTTGATGGCGAAACGCTTGAACTCAAGACCGATCTGTGCATGTCGAGATCCGGCGACCGCTTCAAGCTCTGGAAGGAATAGAGACAGGAAGATTTATCCTTCCTATTCTGACAATGGTGATCATGGCTTCCTGTAATAGAGAAGACAGCGATCTCGATGTAGAGATCATTGAAAAACAGGAATATCAGGTAGATGATCTGCTTGATACTTTTGACTGGATAGGCAAAAGTGTCAAAGATCTTTGTATTGATGAAAAGTATATCGATTCTATTAGTGTCGCTGTCAAAGGTAGAATATACGGTTCCTTCGCACAGGGAACTGTCTTCTTTGATCCGGCCGATGATAATCGGAAGATCTTCCATGAAGTTATTCTCTATGTAGACCTGAAGGATCTTTCCTTTGATGAATGTCTTACTCATCTTGAAGAAGACTACGGCAAACCCTCTTCTTCCGGCGAGGAGCCTTATGCCGAGGCAAACGGGGGAACGGTGATCTGGTATCGTTTCAATGCCCGCAAAGGTATTGTTCATATCTCCATGGGGGAGAACAACACTTTCTATACCATCAGATACAACAAAGCAAACTAAAGACGGGTAATTAGATCCCCGTCTTTTCTTTGTTTAATTATCCTTTGATCCTTAATGAATCGATACCGCATCCCGATATATACAGCGGCTTTTTTGACATATCGCTGTCTATATCTCATGCATCAGTTTTCATCCATTTGATCCAAACAGATCTTTTAAGGCCCGTTTGCGTTCATACATGGCGCGATCCGCTTCATCAAAAACACTCAGAAGCGAAAAATGAAGGTCTTTATCATACTCGACCATGCCAGCCGCAATGGTTTCGCCGATTCTGATCTTTGATTGATCACTCGGAACTTCGTTGATCTCCTCCATCAGTTCCGCCCGCTTTAGATAATCGCCATCACTCAGGATGACAACGAACTCGTCTCCTCCGATCCTGAATACCGGGCTATGAGCGAAGACCCTGCAGATCTTTGCGCTGGCGTTTCTGATGCATTCATCCCCTTCTTTATGTCCATAAAGATCGTTGACCGCTTTCAGATTGTTGATATCACAGACCACGACCGCAAAAGGTTCCTGCGTGCCGTTTCTGATCGCTTCGTTTATTTTCTCTTCCCATTGCACGAAAGCATGTTTATTCTTGACACCCGTCAAAGAATCGATGGTCGCCATTTTTCTGGCTGCCGACAGATTTTTGACATATTCCTGTTCCTGACGTATCTGCGCGTCTTCATCCAACAGACCGATGATCAGCACGGTCTTGCCGTCTTCCTCGACCTTGGCCGCTTTCAGTCTTACATAGGTCGGAAGCTCTCCGACCATCAGGCGATAATCCAGCGCGAATATGCCGTCCCTTTCGATCGTCGCCAGGACATTCTCTTTTGTGACCTGTGAATGGAATAGTGCCTGATCTTCCGGATGGATCGTTCTAAGGCTGTTCTCATAAGTGGTGCCGAAGAAATCGGCTCCCTGCTTGGAAATGCCGAGATCTTCAAATTCTTTGGAAGCGCTGTACTGCGTAAACTGTCCGTTTTCCGGATCTACAAAGTAGAGCACGATGAGGTTGCCGTTCAAAGCACTGATACGTCGGTAGGATTTTTTTTCTTCAGCATCACGCGCCGCCTCCATCCTCTGTTTTATCTGCAGATCAACATTGCTGACACCGATGATGATGTGCTCTTCGATCTTTTTGACTTTCATGTTGACATATACGGGTTCGCCTTCGATCAGAAGACGATAAGCAAAGCTGCAGGATCCGTGTTTTTCGATCTCTTCCAGCAGTTTTTCCTTATCCATTCGGTCAATAAACTGCTGCTGGTCCTTTTCATAGACAAAGGTCAGGGCATTCTTCTTCGTCTCATTGAAGAAATCTCTTCCGCGCAACCCGTTCATGAACTGCCCTTTTTCAGTCCTTGAGCCATATTCGATGTATTCATCTGTGGCAAGATCCACATAATACATATCGAAATAATCTTCAGATAAAGCGTTGATGACGTTTTCATAGACATCCCTTGTATTTAAGACTTCCTGATAAGCGGCTCTGGTCTGCTCGTTTTCTTTTCTGATGCTGACGAACTCCGTAACATCCATGCACATGCCGAGAATGTACAAGCGACCGGTCTCATCGGCAAACTTCAGTTTTGTCGTCTGGAACTGCTTCTGATTTCCAGCCGCATCGGGAACATCTTCAAAGAAGATATAAGGCTCATCCATCGAAAGTGCTTTCTTATCATCGTCATCAAAATGTCTGGCCGTCAGCGGATCGAAGATCTCAAAATCTGTTAGACCAACGACCTCAGCCGGACTCTTCTTGTTTGCATATTCAGCAAATGCCTGGTTGCACGCAAGATACACACCGGACTTCGCATCCTTGTAAAAGCTCATGGCAGGCATGTGATTCAAAAGAGAACTCAGTGTGGCTTTCTGAACATTCAGCTGGCCGGTCAGTTCGTCGACCTCTTTGAATTCCTTGATCTCAGCTTTTTTCAGGGAACAGACAAAAAGCATATCGGCAACGATTCCGATCATTGAAACGATGACCTTCTGCAGGTTCTGCGGTGTAAAGTTTATAAAGCTGTTGTCTGTGGAGAAAAAGAACAGCGTATAACCGAACATGATAAGTGCTGCGACAATTCCGCCGCCATAGCCAAACAATGCGGAACACAAAACAAGCCCCGCGATCAGGATCATATTTGGATTTGGAACATTGAAATGATAAACAAAGAAGATCAGTGCACTCATGACGCCTATCGTTATGATGATCTTCTTTGGCAAACCGACCTGCAGCTGCATTACTGTGTTTTTTCTCAGTTTGTTGGTCATTGTATCTTCTTTTTCGTTTTTCATTGATCTCTTCACCTGCCTAATTATCTTTGATTTCACTACTAATTAATGCCACGTACTGATATATAAATTCTATCGCGATTTTCTTTGATTCGTTGCCGTTTTTTTATTATTTTCGTTTACAGATCAAGAAAAATGTTGCAATAGATGTGATGCTGATTTGAAGAAGAACTAAGGTTTAGTTTTCATATGCTACGCCATAATGATCCAGGATATATCTGGCATAAGGCAAAGGCTTGTGCAGACGATCATCCGGGCTGTCACTGTCATCAAACGGTCCGCAGGCGTCAATCGCTTTAAAGCACAGTTCTATCGCTTCTTCCTTGTTTTTGGCCACACCCGTGCCGCTGGCATTTGCGTATACCAGTCCGCACAGACACATGGCAGCACTGCGATCACCTTTTTCAATCGTCTCATTCAGTAAAGCTATACCCTTTTCAGGATCCTGGCCTATACTGTTTACACCGTTGAGGTATATTTCTGCCAGAGAATATCCGTAACCGTGCTTTGCTTCCAATTCATAGTATTCGATGATCTTGCTGTCATCTGATCTGACACCATAACGGTAAAGGTCTCCCATCCTTCTGCATCCAAGATAGTAGCCTTCCTCTGCAGCCTTTTTGTAGTATGACTCGGCTTCAGCTTCGTTTCTTTCTGCGTCCACAGCATAAAGACAAAAATCACCAAGCAATACTCTGGCCATGTTTCTTGTCTCAAAATCTCTGCTTTCAAGTCCTTTAAGCAGATATTCTTTTGCCTTTTCGATATCGGTTTCAATATTGTTGTCCATGTGAGAAGCATTGGCATAGAAATAACCCAGCGCCACTGCTCCCATCTCACAGTTCAGCTCGAGTGCTTTCCGGTAACACTCAAGAGCTTTCTCGATATCCTTTTGCACCCCATATCCAGTTTCATATAGTGTTCCCAATCCATAGTAGCCGTAGCCGTGGTCCGCATCGGCAGACTTCTGATAGTAATCAAGAACTTCTGAGAATCTCTCCTTGTCCTGATCATAGCGTCTGATATTGCCTAACCAGTAAAGGGCTTTATCATTGCTGCTTTCTAATGAAAGTCTGAAATACTCACGGGCTTTTTCCATATCAAAATCTGCACCGTTGATCCCATACCAGCAGTTTATTCCCTGTTCGAAATTCTCATCGATTTGAGGCAGTTCTTCAGGTTTTGGTGAACTGCTGCATGAACATAGTACCAGAACAGCCGTCATGATCAAACACAGTATTCTTACCAGTTTTTTCATCTATTTCTTTCCTCTTGTGTATCCCAGTGAATAAGCATCAATAATGATGTTTACGATCTCGTTGAGACTGATCAGTACAGTTGCATCGTCGGTCGATGTCATATTGTTTTTGTGCAGACTGATCAGATCCAGGGCGTCCTGAATATCGAATTCACCTAGTAATTCGCTGCTTCTGTTTGCCGGAGAGGTATTTAACATTTCCTTTTCTTTCTCTGTCAACATTTTCCTTTTCCTTTACTTACTAGTTAAAAAAGAAGGACTGATAATAATCCTGCAGTCCCTCTTCATAATCCTATGTGCGTTTTTCTTTAAGCTCTTCCTGAGTACTTGCCATCGGCAGTGCTGACAGAAACCTTCTCACCCTGTTCAATGAACTGCGGAACTCTTAATGAGAGACCTGTTTCGGTAACAGCGTCCTTGGTCTGAGTTGAAGGAGCGCCTTTGATAGCCGGGCTGGTCTCCGTGATAGT
>CADCPE010000066.1 GCA_902803275.1 uncultured Erysipelotrichaceae bacterium | reverse complement strand
CTCCAATCAGACCGGCATTCTCGGCGATAGGATCTATGATCTCAACGGCAACGAAATAGATAAAAACACGATAAACGATCTTGTCCCATTTGGTGAGGACCAGAATGGAGACCCCGTTCGGTATGGTCCGCACATCCTGGATGTCCTGATCGAAAAAGGCGTTGATGTCAGATGCGTCTTTTCGCCTGAACACGGCTTCAGAGGAAACAGCGGTGCCGGAGAAGCCATCGATGATTCGATCGATGAGAAAACCGGTGTACCGATCCTGTCGCTGTATGATGGCGATTCCAATTATCCTTCTAAGGAACATATGGAACTCTTTGATATCCTGCTTGCGGATATGCAGGATATCGGTCTCAGGTATTATACCTACTACATTTCTCTCTACTATCTGATGGATGCCTGTGCCATTAACGGCAAGACGCTGATCATCCTCGATCGTCCCAATCCCAACGGTTTCTATGTGGATGGTCCGATCCTCTGTCCGGATTATCGATCAAAAGTCGGGGTTCTTCCAATACCGGTTGTCTATGGCATGACCTGGGGCGAACTTGCAGGCATGATCAATGGCGAAGGCTGGCTGACTTCAGGAAAAGATTCCCTGGATCTTTTCGTAATCCCTTGTCTCAATTACTCCCATCAGGATAAGACCTCTTTGATCTTGAGACCGTCTCCCAACATCAAAGATATGAGAGCTGTCTATCTTTATGCCTCGACCTGTTTCTTTGAATACTCATACATATCTGTGGGAAGAGGCACGGATCATCCTTTTGAGATCTACGGCAGTCCTTATCTCAAGGATCTGCAGGGCAATGATTTTACTTTTACCCCTGTCGCTATGGAAGGAGCTCCATCTCCGCAGTTTGAAAACGAGATCTGTTACGGAAAAGATCTGAGATCGATACCGTTCAAGGACATCCATAACGCCCAGATAAATCTTGATTACATTATCGATGCCTATAGGCAGTTCAAGGAAAAATATCCTGAAAGTTCCTTTTTTGGCGATCCTGATATCAACGGTTATTACTGGATCGATTATCTCAGCGGTTCTTCCAGGTTAAGAGAAATGATCATTGAAGGAAAAAATACCAGGCAGATCAAGGATTCATGGAAGGAAGATGTGGAAAGGTTCAGAGTTCAAAGAAGACCATATCTCATTTATCCGGAATAAGCCAATAAGAAAGACGACTCTGGCATTTGTTTTCCAAAGTCGTCTTCTGTTTGTTTTACCTTGATATTTCTGATAGATCTATCAATGTGTTCATGCGTTTCTTTCATAGAACACTTTTTTATGAGCGGATATCGTTAACCGTTGATCTCCTTCCACTTCTGATCAAAGCATTTCAGTATCTCGTTGAGATCTTTCAGGGAACCGTCATCAGACATATCCTCCGGGAACTGGGAATAGGCGTATACCAGCATAGCTCTGACAACCGGTCTAGGATAGTTATTCTCTTTAGCTTCAGTTACGATCTGTATGATCTTGTCATACATACTATCCAGCACCTTTCCTCCGGTGATCATATCGAGGATCTCATCATTGATTTCAATAGCGTTTTTGTTCATAATCTTCTTCCTTCTATCTTTACTATTTATACGAATCCTATCAAAAAAAGGCATAAATCTTCTATGCCTTAAGAGATATTTACTGTGATCAGACTACCTGCAGTCCTTGTTCAATGCCGCGATGATCTCCGGCAGCAGTTGGTCGACCTTGTCGTTGTCGAGCTGGCATGTGCCGGCATTCTTGTGACCGCCGCCACCATATTTCAGACACAGTTCACCGATATTGGCTTCAGAAGCCTTGTTGATGATGGACTTGCCGATCATGACTGCCGTATTCTGTTTCTTGAAGCCCCAGGCTACGTGGACCGAGATCTGGGTTTCCGGATACAGGGCATAGACCATGAATCTGTTGCCCGCATAGATCGTCTCTTCGTTTCTTAGATCGAGCACGACTACCTTGCCCTCGACCCTGGCGATCCTCTTGACCTGCTCGGTAAACAGCTGCTGCTGTTCAAAGTACAGATCGACTCTTTCCTTGACATCAGGCAATTCCAGTATCTCATCGATGTTCATCGTGACGCAGTGGTCGATCAGTTCCATCATCAGATCGTAGTTGGAGATGCGGAAGTTGTGGAATCTTCCCAAGCCTGTCCTGGCATCCATCAGAAAGTTCATCAGTACCCAGCCTTTAGGCTCGAGAACTTCTTCAAGTGTAAAGTCGGCGGAGTCGCCTTTGTCGACTGCCCACATCAGCTCATCGGAAATGCGCGGCAGAGCTTCCTTGCCGCCGTAGTAGTCATAGACGACTCTGGCAGCCGATCTTGCATCGGGATCGATGATATAGCGGTCTTTATAATCGACGCCGACCAGTCTGGTCAGTTCGGATTCGTGGTGGTCAAACGCCAGACCGACGCGCTTGTCAAAAGGCAGGTTCGTCGTGATATCGTTCGCGCTGATATCGACCTTTCCGTCCTGAACATCCTTCGGATGTACGAACTTGATGTCATCGATCAGATCAAGTTCCTTCAGGATCATTGCACATACCAGACCGTCAAAGTCACTTCTGGTTACCAGTCTCATTTTTTTCTCGCTCATTGTTAATAACCTCTTCAGATTTATTATATAACTACTTGGCTAATTGAACGCCTTTTTCAAATGCTTCTTTTCTTTCTTCCGGGAAAATCGTCTTATGCCTGATCAGTTTCTCATCAGGATTGAAATATGACCACTCCCAGTCTGTCCTGCTGTAATCCTTTATCTGCATCGTATCGCCGCACACAAAGATCTCAGTTGGTCCGACATAACGGTCCAGCGTCTTTTTATATCCTTCAAGCAGCTCGCTGTATCTTCCGTCCGGCGCATTGCTGGTCATTATAAGCAATACCGGGATCAGATGAGAGTTGCAGCAGGGGTTGTCCTTGTTGTAGGTGAGATTCTGAAAGACGAGTCTTTCATACAGGGCCCTGAAGGCACTGGAAAGTTCCGAGAGATAGTTCGGCGAAGCGATGATCAGCGCGTCCGCATGCCTGATCGTATCCAGCACCGGAGTCAGTCCGTCTTTGTGGATGCAGCGTCCCTTGTATTTCTCTTTCTTGCAGCCGAAACAGGAAACGCAGCCGGTGTACTGCTCCAGTCTGTACAGATCGAACTTGATCACATCGGCGCCCATGGATTGCGCACCGCTTATCGCTTCATTGACCAGCGTATCGCTGTTCCAGCCCTTTCTGGGGCTCGCATTGACTGCTACGATCTTTTTACCCATGGTTCTTTCCTTATTTCTGATTCAGATCAAAGATGACATCCAGAGATTCCCTGCAGTTTTCAAGGGCCTGCTTGTTGCCGATGACGCAGATATTATCGGCTTTATTGAAGCTGTCAAAAAGCCTGAAGGTCTTTTCGATATCTTCCTTGGAAGCATTCAGGATCTGTTCCAGAGTCTTCTTCTTGGTTTCATAGTCAATGCCATTAAGGTATTCCGCCGTGGCTGTCCTGATCGCACTCTTTATCGACTGATACGGATCATATTCACCGGTCGTACCGACGATATAGTTTTCAATGCTCTGTGTATCTTTGAGGAAATTTCTGAAATAGTCGACGGTATCGGCGTATATCGCAAGCGAATTCTTAGGATCAGGATCGCGATACGAGTAGAAGCTCATGGTTCCGGCATAGCCGCATCTGAAACCGCAGCCGTAAGCTCCGCCTTTGACTCTGATATTGTTCCAGAGATAGTCGTAAGAAAGGATGTTGCCTATGACATACATGATGCCGAGGTTTTCAATATCCTTTTTCATATAGTTTGATTTGACCGCATAGGAGACATTGGATGCGACGATGATGCCTTCGCGGCGGTGACCTAGAGGTTCCTTTTCTGTTTCTTCACCGATCTGCCCGCTTGGAGCTTCATCTATCATCGTCCTGATGATCTTCTCTTGATCATCTCCCGCTACGGAGATCGTATATCTTTCTTTGATGAAGATCTTCTTATAGAGTTCCTTCATTTTTTCGATGAACGCATCAGCTTTCTTTTCAAAGTTGTCATCAAGATCCTTCAGATAGCGATATGCTTCATATCCTGCCATATATTCGGAAATGACCGCTACCGGTGATGTATATGCCAGACATCTTTGTAAAGCCAACGCGTGTCCGGCGCTGATGAACATCTGCTCCAGACCGAAAAGATTCTGTTTGATGATCTTCTTGATTGCTTCTTTGTCGGAGAAATCCGTCTTATAGATGATCTCCCTGACCAGCTCCATCGCCGCTTCATCATTGCGCTTCAGGCTGCAGAAAGAAAGACATACGCTGTTCCTTTGAGCAGAATCCCTGTATGAGGATATCGGGGATAAAGTAGCATCAAAGCTGCCCAGGATTGACTTCATTTCCCTGTTTAAAGTCAGCACGTCATACTTTTCCGTCCTCAGCTGGCCAAGCATCGCCAGCAGCTGAGTCATGACTGTATATTCCTGTAGTTCAAAGTCATTTACTTCACTGTAGATCGAAGTATAGGAGATGCCGTTGGTATCGACATCGTGGCTTATGACTGCATTCCCGTTGTATTTACTGACCTCATAGCGGAATTTCGTCGGAGTCTTCTTTAGATCTTCTAGATGCAGCATCGGCAGGCTTGCCTTCTGTTCAGGGCTGTCAGGAGTGTTTTGCCACTTTGTGAGTCTCCTGTTCAGTTCAACGAGCTCTTTTCTTTCTTCTATAGACCATCCGGATGAAATCTTCTCCAGCTTTTCCTTTTCGTGCTTTGCCTTCTGTTCTCCCAGGGTGTTGGAAGGCTTAAGCATGATCTTGGCACAGTGTTTACTGTCAAGAATATAGTCCCTGATCAGGTCCTCATAGAACGAAGTATCCAGTTTTTCTCTTAAGGAAGCAAACAGCTTATCGGCACATACGCCTTCCATCGGATCGCCACCGTAAAGCCATGTATCAAGACAGCTCAGGCCGAAGATCAGTCCCTTAGGCATCCTGCCATAGTCTCTTTCCTTGATGTTGAATTCCTTCTGGTTGATCGCAGCCTCCAGTTCCTTGCGGTCGACACCTTCTTTGACAACATCATTGAAGACATCAGTGATCGTCCTGGTGATCTCTGCCTCTTTTTCCAGATCGGTATTTATGACATCAATTTCGCAAAACGGCTGATAGATGCCATCCTGCACATCAAAGGATACGTCTTCGCCAAGACCCTTTTCCAGGATAGCTTTCTTCAGTTTTGATTCGTTGGAGCTGCAAAGTACGGAAGCGATCATGGTCATGCCGACAGTCTTCTCAAAATCATCAAAGTCACTTAGGACATAGCCGTAGGCGACCTGGGCCTTTCCTTTAGGATCGCTTTCCGCTGAGATCTCATATTCAATGGTCTGGTCCATCGCAACGACAGGCTTCTGTTTTTCGATACTGATGAGATCTCCCTCTTTTCCGTAGTTTGAAAGGTATTCATCATCGATGATGCCCAGTACCTTTTCAATATCGAGATCACCGTCAAGGAAGATATATGAATTGCTCGGATTGTAGTATTTCCGGTGCGCATCACAGAACTGCTCATATGTCAGAGAAGTTATATATTCAGGGTCGCCGCCCGATTCATTGCCATAGCAGTTGTCCGGAAACAAGGAATGCATCATATAGCGGGATCTTACGCCGTCTGCCGAAGAGAAGGCACCCTTCATCTCGTTGAAGACGACTCCCTTATATATCGGATCGGCTTTTTCATCATTAAGCTCATAGTGCCAGCCTTCCTGATAGAAGACATTAGGGTTCTGCAGTACCAGCGGATTGAATACCGCATCAAGGTAGACTCTCATCAGATTGATGAAGTCCTTGTCGTTTCTTGAACTTACTGGATAGACGGTCTTGTCAGGATATGTCATGGCATTAAGGAAGGTCTGCAGCGATCCCTTCAGAAGATCCACGAATGGTTCTCTGACCGGGTATCTCTTAGACCCGTTTAAGACCGAATGCTCAAGAATATGGAATACACCCGTATCATCGACCGGCGTGGTCTTGAAGCCTATTGAAAAAGTCTTGTTTTCATCATCTCTTTTAAGCCAGATCGTTCTGGCATTGGTCTTTTCATGAACCATTTCATACATATCAGCTTTGATCTCATCGCTGTGTCTGACATTGATCACTTTAAAACCATGTGTAATATCATTAACTTTCATGCCTTTTCTCCCATACCTTCTTTAAAAATTATATCATCCTTAATATTCATGCATTAAAGCTATAATATAACTGAGAAAGTCAGGTAAATAATATGAAAACAAGATGGTACAAAAATGCGATTGTATATCAGATCTATCCTTTCAGTTTTATGGACTGCAACAATGACGGCTGGGGCGATATTGAAGGCATAATATCCAGACTTGATCATGTAAAAGACCTTGGGGTCACAGCGATCTGGTTCTCACCATTATATAGATCACCGGATTACGACTACGGCTATGATGTGGCTGATTACCTTGATATAGATGAAAAATTCGGCACGATGGCTGATTTTGACAGACTGCTTGAAGAATGCCACAAAAGAGACCTCAAGGTCATCATGGACATGGTCATAAACCACACTTCGATAGAACATGAATGGTTCAGGAAAGCCATCAGTTCACCTGACAGTGAATACCGTGATTACTACATCATCCGAAAAGGCAAAAGAAAAGGAAAGAAATTACTGCCGCCTACCAACTGGTCTTCGACCTTTACTGGTTCTGCCTGGGAAAGGATAGGTGACTCTGATGAATTCTACCTTCACCTTTTCTGCAAGGAACAGGCCGATCTGAACTGGGAAAATCCTAAAGTCAGAGAAGAGATCATAAAGATTCTCAACTTCTGGCTTGACAAGGGAGTTGACGGTTTCCGCTTCGATGTCTTCAATATGTTCTCCAAGGTCTATCCTCTTGAAGATGACAGATCAAGAGATTTCCAGAAGGGTTCCAGGTATTTCGTGGATGGTCCAAGGATGCATGAATTTCTGAAAGAGCTCAATGAGAAATCGTTTTCTCACTACGATATCTTTACTGTCGGTGAATCATATAATCCCAGCAAGGAAGCTGCCAGAGAATATGTCAAGGAAGACAACAACGAACTGGATGCGATCTTCAATTTTGCCCACCTCAATTCCGATAATATTGCCGGGGCAAAGTTCTTCAAAAAGAGATTCAACATCCTGGAATTCAAGGATGGCTTATTCGGACCGCAGAACGAGAACTATGAAAACAGCTGGAATACTCTGGTGTTAGAAAACCATGACAATCCAAGAAGCGTAAGCCGTTTCGGTCTTGATCCTAAATATCGCTATGAAGCAGCGACGATGCTGGCGACAGTAACCTTCATGGGATTTGGTACACCGTTCATCTACATGGGTGAAGAGATCGGCATGACCAACACCAACTTCAACGATATCAGAGATATGAAGGATCCTGTTTCGCACTTCATCTATGATCTTTTAACCAAATACGGCATGCCTAAAAAGCTCGCATTCAGCTTCGTCAAATACGGAGCCAGAGACCATGCCAGAGTGCCGATGCAATGGAACGACACGGTCAATGGTGGCTTCAATATCGGCCATCGCAGCTGGCAATGCATAAACAGAAACTTCAAGGAGATAAACGTCAAGAAAGACCTTGAATCAGAAAGATCGATCTACTGCTTCTATCAGAAGCTGCTCAGCATAAAAAAGAATAATGCAGCCGCCATTGAAGGCAAGACGATCGAATATGATCACAACAATAAAAAAATCGTCGCCTACAGCAGGGACAACAAACTGTTCATCCTTGGAAACTTTACAAACAAGACCATCAAATACGAACTGCCTGAATGGGCATTGAATGGCAAGCTTCTGTTGAATAACTGTGAAGAGCTTGTTAAGGAAAATCAGACCGTTACCCTGAAACCATATCAGGCGATCGTCATAGAAAATACAGAAGACCGGTGATCCCGGTCTTCTTGTTTTATTTTTTTTAGTCAGCTCTTACTTGAATTCATCCCAGTAATCTTTGCCAACTTTGTTTCTCATTCTGATCGTTATGCCTATTGCAACCAATGCAAGCATTGACAATGATCTCATAAGACCGCTGCCGTCATTGTGGATACCGGTTGTAGGAACAACAAACGAAGGTGTATCGGCCGGTTTCAATCTTACAATGAAGTGTGTAGTTGAAGTATAAACCCTATCACCGTCTTTGAAATCAACGCTCAGCTCATGTTTTCCTGCCGCTAAAGAATCGAGATAATCTTTCTTTAATTTGATAATCAAACTGCCTGAAGATGCAACAAACTTGTTTTCATCAATCTGATTGCCGTCAACTCTGACTACTCTATCAGCTGCAACAAAGTTAGCGAATGTTCT
>CADCPE010000065.1 GCA_902803275.1 uncultured Erysipelotrichaceae bacterium | reverse complement strand
TATCTCTCTTTCGCTCAGTCTTACAGGCTTGTTATTGTCGTTAAAGATCCATCTTTCTACGAATCTCCCCTCTTCATCATAAAGATGCTTCATGTTTTCTTTCGTATCTGATCCGTTGATCACTATCTTTATCCTGTCCGGGTTTTCGCTGATCTTGTTTACAGGGATCATCGATCTTAAGACCTTTGCCTGTTCGTAATTCCCTGAAAAATAGATATAGAAATAATTGCGTATCCTGACATCTTTGAATATCCACTTTACATCATCCATCATGTTTTCAGGAAGCATTATCGAGTTGCATGAATCCATGAAATAATTGTTCTTATTTGTGGTGTTGAATTCTTCCAGATTGATGCAGTCGCTGAGCCTTGGCAGATACAGATCCTGTCTGATCTCCGAGAAGTTGTAGTGCCAGAGTGAATTGAGAATCATAGCACGGAGTCCATGAACATGTTCGATTTTAAGATCCTCTGATATCAGCATCAGATGGCCGCATCTTACAGGGTTATCAGGATCGATCCTCGTTCCGTCAGAATAACTGCAGCCGTTGGCAGCGCACATGCAGAGGAATTCGTGTTCTTCTTTTCTGTCGACACAGATATAGATGAACCTGCGGCTGTCGTCCGCAATCTTCAGAAGATTTTTCAGATTGGCCGGTGACGTTTTATTATCTGTCAGTTTTCTGTAATGTTCAATCAGTTCTTCGGTTTGTGTTTTCGTATTCAAGCGTGTCCTCCTGCAGCAAGCACTTCATTTCGGTCTCGTCTTCATCGCCCTGCGAGAATCTCATCTTTGCAAATTCATCTTCATAATCCTCATCATGGTCTATCCAGTATGTCGCATAGGAAGAGGCATCGGTCTCGCCAAGCCCGAGAGCTTTAGCTGTTTTGAACAGTTCAAGTGCCTTACCCTCTTTTTTGCACATCATGTTTTCACTGATGCTGTAGAAAAGCGACATGTTCATTTCCCTGATGCGGCAGTCCAGCAGTTTTATATCAAATTGATACGGTGACCCGATATCTTCGTTATCTTCATCTTCATATCTTTCATCAACAAGCATCAGAAAATCGACAACATCCCTGACATCGTAGAACAGTCTGTCCTCAAGATCATCCGATTCATAGGACTCGTATACTTCCTCGAGATAATAGGTGGTCATTGCTACCGAGACACCGTAATCCCTGAACTGATCTCTGACATATTTGCATATCGAGTACATATATTGCTTGTCATAAATGAAGTCATATGTCTTGTCGATGCTTTCGATTATTATCAGGTCATATCTGATCCCTTTCTTGAGCCACTTGTCCAGAGTCGACCTGATCTTTGATACGGAATAGTTATTGGGTATTTCAATATCCTCTTCCTTATGGGATCCGGCAACAAAGACCGTGATGTTTTCCGGATGTTTTATGTCATATGTCTTTTTCAGATAATCGGCATAACCAAGGTCATTCTCGCTTCCGAAATACGCAACGCGTTTCCCACAGTTCGCTGAGTTGATCATCAGTTGTTCACTTAACTTGCTTACGCCAATATAACCGTTTCCGGCTATCAGAAGCAGATCGTTATTTTCCAGATTGGAAACAAAAGCATCTATTTCATAAAGTCCAACGTTGATCATCGTCCTGTTCTCCTTTATCTATGTTGTCCGTTCTATCCTCTGGCAACTCCTTATCTTCCCAGTAAAAAGCGTATCTGATAGAGTCTTCCGCATTTAATCCCAGAGACCTTGCTAAGCGAAGAAGCTTGCGGATCCTGCTGCTTATTTCTCTTATCTCATATGTCTCTTTAGAGTATATTGCATACGCCTTAATTTCTGTTCTTGTTTTAAAATTAAACATCCTGATCTCCATTTCGTTGAACAGATCGTCAGTTCGATGGTTGTAATCTTCCTGATATTGCTGCAGTACAGGCCTGTACAAGAAAAACATATAGTTGCAGTATTCTATTACTTTTATATGTCTGGGACGTGAACGCGTGCCAATTATTGAACTTACACCGGTAAGGATCAGAACGGGTATCCTGACATTTTCAGCCATCTTTTTGTACCGGTGATATGTTTTTGTTTTGACCAGGTATGTATCATTCCATGTTTTATTTGAATTATCAATCATTATCAGATCAAAACCCTGATGAGCAGCAGCTCTTTTCTCAACATCAATGATCGACGCAGATTCATCATCAATCAGTATGTTTGGGTTTAACAGTTCTTCTTTATCTTTTCCCAGACTTACATACAAAACCTGTTTATCCTGTTTCACCACTTCTCTGATAAGGTTGGTTGCTACGACAACAGCTTTCCTGATGGGATCTGTTCCAAGAATGACCAGATCATCTTTTTTCAGACCGCCTGTAAAGGAATCCAAACTTTTGTAATTGAAATACAGTCTGTTACTGTTCTTCTTTACTGTTTCTTTCATTCAGAAGCCTCCTTAACACACTGTCCTTCTGCTCTTCGCTGAGATTCTCTATGTTTATTTCCCTGCTCATCAGATTTGTCCGCAATTTTGTTTCTTCCATCTCTTCCTGTTCATAGACCCTTTTGACTGAATCATTATGAGAGAGATAGCCGCCCTCCTTAAGATCGGCAGATACGGTCCCGCCGTTTAAAACGATCGTTCTTTTTCTTCTTTCGTTTACCAGCAAGGAGTTGTGTGTGATGAAAATAACTGCGGTTCCGGTCTCCCTGTTTATCTTTTCGACGATGTTCATGATCTCTTCCGACATGTCCGGATCCAGGTTGGCGGTAGGTTCGTCGCATACGAGCAGTTTCGGTCTGTTGGCGATCGCTCTGGCTATGGCAAGTCTCTGCCTTTCGCCGCCGGAAAGATCTCCGGGGAACTTGTTTGCCTTATCGGAAAGATTCACCATTCTTAAGACTGTCCTTGCCCTGGCGAGGCATTCGGACCTTTTCCTGTCTGTCATTTCCAGAACGAAGATGATGTTTTCAAGACATGTCCTGTCGTTTAGAAGCTTGAAATCTTGATATATGACTCCTAACTGTCTTCGATACATAGGAATTTTTCTTTTTCTCAGTTTTCCGACATTGATGCTATAGAACATCACCGTTCCTGAGTTCGGAACGATCTCGGAAGATATGAGTTTGCCGATCGTTGATTTTCCTGCTCCGGTTGGACCGATGATATAGATGAACTCCTTTTCTTCAACTGAAAAGGACAGTCCGTTAAGAACTCTTGTACCGTCCGGATATTTGAATGTGACATTTCTGAATTCCAGCATTTATTACCTCAATAGGAAACTGTTATTATCTCTATCCCTGCCTTTGTGGCTATATCGATCATGTTTTTTGTTCCCTTGCTTTCGCCATTCCAGAAAGCGACAAGATGGGCTTCTTCCTCCAGTGCATATTCAAGCATCTGTCTGTTTCTTATTGGTC
>CADCPE010000064.1 GCA_902803275.1 uncultured Erysipelotrichaceae bacterium | reverse complement strand
GTGATGATCATCGGCATCAAGCTGGGCACGATCATGCTGGAAGACAAGCTTGCAAAGCTCGGCTATGACTGGGGCATCGTCGAGGGTTATGAGTATCCCTGCATCTGCAACAGTAAAGGTGCATTCAAATGCGACGTACTAAGCTTTGTAAAAAAGAAGCTGCTGGTTGAATTCGGACAGACGGATGAATTTGGCAACTGCACAGATTTTTACTACGCATTATTGGAAACCATCAATAAAAGTATTGACTAAGCAACTATCAGAAAATTACTATTATTTTATAGAATAATTCTAGAAAGGGCATTGCATATTTGATGGCTTTAAAAGGAAAAACAATAAAATCACGCATTACGGGCATTACAGGAAAGATTTCCGGAATCGACAATAAGAATCTCAGGATCACGTTTTCCGGTTTTCAGGACATCAGTGTTCCTTTGAATAAAGTTGAAAAACTGCTGATTATGGACAAAGAGACTCTTGAAGAGATCAAAGGCAAGATAAGCTCTGTCAAGGAAACCAAGGAAGAATCAAAAGTAAAAACGTATATCGACTCTGATGATGAATCAGAAGAATGATTTAGCCGGATATAGAAAATAACGAGTTGATTGAACTCGTTATTTTAATACTTTAAAAGAAGATGATAAGACCACAAACGGAGGTGAGTAGAAATGGATTATCCGAAAGTTGAACTTCACTGTCATATGGATGGTGCTATCCCCGAGAGACTGTTTATCAGATACTGCCGGGAAGACGGGCTTGTACCGGAAGGCATGAGCGATGAAGAATGGATGAAAAAGAACATCATGTCTGAAACGATGAGTTTGTCTGACTGCATGAAGCTCTTTGCCATACTGACCGGTCTATTGCAGAACAAGGAAAGACTGGAGGAGCTCTCATACGAACTGCTTAAGGATATGTATGCCTCCGGAACAAAGCTGGCAGAGATCCGTTTCTCGCCGCAGTCGCACATGAATGAAAACCTGTCGATGGAAGAAGCTATCGAAGCGGTGCTGCGCGGACGCAACAGAGCTCAGCAGGAATGCCCGGGACTTGTTTCCGGTATCATCGTCTGCATGATGAATCTCGGCCTTAATCTCGGAACCATTGAAAACAATACCAGGACGGTCGAACTGGCAGCTGAATATAAAGATCAAGGCGTTGTCGGTCTTGACCTCGCAGGCGATGAGATTGCCACGCCTATTGAAGACTACGGAGTCATGTTTGCACTGGCCAGAAAACTCGGAGTCAATTATACGATCCATGCGGGCGAATCGGGTTCGGCATCCAATGTTGCCTTTGCAATCAGGCAGGGCGGCGGCAGGATCGGACATGGGATCCACGCCATTGAAGACGATGCGGTCGTAAATGAACTGATTGATAAAGATGTCCTTCTGGAGATTTCACTTACTTCCAACTACTTCTCTCGCTGCGTGCCTTCCATTCAGGAACACCCGATCCGGGAACTCTGGGACAGAGGAGTCAAGATCAACATCAATACCGATGACCCTGGTCTGATGGGCATAACACTGAAACACGAATATGATCTGCTTGAAAAACTTTACGGCTTCAGCGAGAAGGAATTCATCCTGTCTAATCTGTATTCCGCACAGAAATCCTTCTGTGAAGGAAAGGAAAAAATAATCGCTGAACTGGAAGAAGCATATAAGAAATGCAGTTAAAAATGATCAGATATAGAATCTGATCATTTTTTATGTGTAATCTGTTTCTAGAATGTGAACTGCATCAGCAGATAGGCGATAACGATGCCTGCGGCCAGACAGCAGATATGAGACTTGCCGTCAATGCCAGGAAGCATCGACATCACCAGCATCGAGACAGCCGGTCTGATCATCTCGCTTAAAGCTGACAGACCGTAGTACCTGACTATCAATACAACATAGGCACCGATGACGCCATAGACCGCACCTGACGCACCGATCGACATCGTATAGTCATCACGGTTGTTGTGTCTAAGAAGCAGGGCAAGGATATGGCCGATGATCATTGAACCGAAATAGATCAGCAGGAATCCCAGATGTCCGAACAGAAGTTCAATAGTTCCGCCGACGTTATAGAGTGAAAGCATATTGAAGAAGATGTGGGTGATCTCCCGATGAGTAAAACCGGCCGTCAGCAGCCGATAATACTGTCTGCGGTTGAACACCAGGTGATAGGACATGCCCAGATCTTCAATATCGAGTTTACCGTTTCTGATCAGAATGAATACGACTATATTGGCTATGATAAGCAACAATGTAAAAAATGAAAATATCATATAACTATTATATATAATGAAAGCACTTTCATCCCAAAACCGTCATAATGTAACCATTTTCATAGGTTCAAATCGTTGGATTTGCGGCTTCATTAAACTATAATGTAGTAGTTGCTTATT
>CADCPE010000063.1 GCA_902803275.1 uncultured Erysipelotrichaceae bacterium | reverse complement strand
GAAGTGACAATCGAAGCGATGAAGAGCCTTCTTTCTGCGATCAGAGGAAAAGGCATCGAAGAAGGAAATCTCGTCTTAAGCAGCGAGACCATGGAGGAAGGCTTCATCAACCAGAATTCCCAGCCGGAAAAGACCTTCGACAACCTGGGCAACAACATCTACTACAAAGTCTATGCAGCAGATCTTGCCCCTTCCTGCATCTATCCGTTCGCTTTGGACAACCAGTGGCTTCCGGAAGTCTTCTATGAAAACGACAGTCAGCTGCACATCGATTTTGAAAAGGACGGTTTTTGTGCCAGAAGCGTTCAGGATTATATGGAAGGATTCAAGAAGAGAAACTTCACTTTCTCTTTCTTTCACTACAAGCAGGTGATCATCAAGCTGAACACTTTCCTGTATGAACCGTATTTCACTAAACTGATCATAAACGACAGCGAAGATCGCGAAGCATTCAAGAAACTGCTAGCTAACGGCAGTATCGTCGTCCTACTGAGCGATTCGCAAACCACCCCGTTCATACATCATTATTCGCAATATTCCCCTTACAAGGATGTATATGAGGCCTGGAACAGACTGTGTTCAGAGGTATCCGTCTACTGTATCAGAGAAAACTGGGCAACTGTCTACGATCTTCATTCCAAGGCTTTTTTGAGATTCTGTTCCAATCTGGCCATGGATCACGAAAACAACATCCTCCTGGCTCAGGCCATGCGAGTAGAAGAATCAAGACTCAACAACTTCCTGGTCACATTAAAGACGATATCCATGCAGTCGTTCTGCCAGACGCATATGAACGGTACCCAGGCTCAGGATAAGGTCGATGACTATTCCCGCTCGGTCTTCTACAAGAACTATATCGTAAAGGACAGTGATGAAAACGGCCGCGATCCGGTCTTCAAGTGTCTCTATGATCAGAACAAGCCTTTCCATCATGAACTGAAAAGGCTGATCGATATCTACTACAATTCGATCTTCCCTAACACGCTTCAGTGCGATGCCCTGCTTCCTGATGATGTGGCACCGGAGAACTACTACCTGCACACCCTGTATCTTGATATGGGCCAGAAGGAAGTCAGTATCGAAGAGCTTGAGTATGCCTTCTCAGAATTCTTCAGCAACTGCGAGATCCTTGATGAGATCGAAGCCATCGGATCAAATATCTATCTGGACAGATGGGATCTGACCAGGATCAACGAGATCAGAAACAAGGAAGCCTGGTATGAATATGTCGAGCTTCTGGAAATGATGAACCGCCGTTCCAATTCCTGGAAGGTCGACTTCAACGAGATCGAGCTGCTCTTACAGAGATTCCTCAGATGTTTCGACAAACAGGAGGAAAAGGCCGACATCAACGATCTGGCCTACTCTTTCCGTATCATGGTGGGCTCAAAAGTCCTTGATATGGTCAAGACCACAAAGGTAGCCAAAGTCAAGGAATACGGCGGTTCATTTGCGGATCCGGGAAGAATCCCTTTAAAGGTGATGTTTACGATCGGTGATCTCACCGCCCCAAATAAAAAAGAGCTGATCTTCCTGCCTGTCGTATTATTCAGCGGCAGGATCGACAACTCTGACGGCAACGGTTTCTTTACCAATCTCAAGGAATTCGTCATGAAACAGTGCGGCTTTGTGCCGATCAACGAATGATCAGTCTTTCTTTACAATATCGGATACGACATCAACGATGTCTTTAGCGCCTTCAATACCGGCGCTTTTTTCATGGACGCCGCTTTCTTTATCCATGGCTGCTTTGATCGAATCGATATCATCGACCAGACCTGCAACACTGGCGACTTTGTCAAAACCAAGGATCGAAGCAATGTCGCCTATGATCGTAGCAGTTTCACTTATGCCCTTATCTTCCTCTTCAAGGGTCGTTTTGAGATCCCTTCCGGTAACATAGACATCGATGATCCTGGAAACATAAGGTATTCCCAAAGCATCCGCAACCATGCCTATATTGCCCAGTGTTTCATCGGAATTCATCTTCGGCTTAAGTATAGGCAAAACCAGCTTTACCTGCATGATGTCGACATCGGTATCAGGCGTCACATAATCAGTGATCTTCTTTTCTTCCTTGAGCGTCTTAAGGGTCTTTTCATTTTTCTTTATCAGTTTTTCAGTTAGGATCAGTCCCAATGAAAATTCACTCAGTTCCTCTTCCTTGAGCTTCATGATCGCATCATATTCTTTCTTGTTGCAGATCTCACAGATGATGAGATCAGGCTCATTTTCTATGGCGTTATCTTTTATCTCCTCAAATTCGCAGGTACTTACTTCCAGGAACTTCTTGCCCTTAAGATTGAGTATGAGCTCCTCATTGGAACTTCTAACCAGGATACTCTTGTCTTCAAATTCCGGCTTGAGAGAATCCTTATCGATCGTTTCTTCTTCCTTTGTTTTTCTGGAAGTCTTTTCAGCTTTCTTTTTAAAATGGGCCAGCAGACTGACAGCAACAGCCGCAGCAGCAGCAACCGCACCAACTATAAGTACTGTCGGATCCTTCTTAGGAATGGTTTTAAGCAGCTTTTCTGAGCAGATCGAACAGGTCTTGGTTTCAAGACCTTCTTCAAAGAAGCTCGCCTGTTTTTCTATAGTCCATTCAGCAGGATATTTATGACCAAGCATCGGTATGCCTTCCTTGAAAGACTCACCACATTCTAAACAGACGGCTTCCTTTATTCCATTTTCCGTACAGGTCGCTTCCTTGATGACTTTTATCTCATCAAAGATGTGGCCTAAGGCAGGATAGACTTTCAGTGTCTTTTTATCACATCTTTTGCATACGCCTTTCCTGTAGCCTTCTTTCGTACATGTCGCAGCCACTTCTTCATATTCAATGTCGTGGCCTAAAGCTTCGATCGGTTTGGTGTACTTATCAAAACATCTGGTGCAGGTATAGGTACGGATGCCTTCTTCTGTACATGTGGCTTCCTTTGTGATCTTGTACAGATAGTTATGGCCAAGCGGTTCTATCTTTTCCTCATATGAATCGCCGCAGTCAGCTCTCTTGCATACATAACGTTTTATTCCCGCCTCTGTACAAGTTGCCTCTTTTTCTATATGTGCTTCATAATCGTGACCCAACGGTCCCGTTGATCCTCTATCGACATAGTCGCCATTAGGACAACGCACAAAATAATTGCCATCATTTTCACATGTCGCAGTCGTATTGACGATCAATGGTTCTCCGCAATATGGACAGACAGTCAGAAAATCAGCTGATATTCTGTGTACATGAAACAGATGATCGTGTTCACAATCCTCTTTTACATCTTTAAGCAAAGCATAAGAAAAACAGGTGAACATCAATATACAGACTGACAGATGGATAAATACCTTTTTCATTTTCTGATTATTCTCTAAACTTTTCCTCAACTTTTCTGATTGCTTCTTCTTTAGCCAAACCGCTTTCCATCAAGATTTCTATAAAAGCATCAAGGTCTTCTTTTCTTGTTTCGGTTTTTCCTTTTTGATAACCTTCGTTTCTTAATGTTTCTTCATGTATGACCATCATCCCGGGTTCGTCTTCGATAGAAAACAATGTATTTCTTGCTTCTTCGTTTTGTTCTTGCTGTTCCTCAATTGCCTTGTTAAAAACTTCTTTAGTCATCAGCTCAGCTTCTTTTTCATGAAAGCCTATCTTAATAAGAGCTTGAGCCATTCTTTTTTTATATTCGACGCGCGCTTTTTCAATCGCTTCGTTTCTAATTGCCTTCTCATGTATAGCCATCATTCTAGGCTCATCTTCGATCGTATACAACATGTCTGTCACCTCCGCTTTGTGGGTTATTATTATTTCTTTTATGACAAAATCTTCAGGCATTACTTCTAATACCGAATCAACGATCCTGGCCATAACATTATTGTCTTTCTTATCAGTGTCTTCGATCATATTATACCTTATCCTGATTTCCTGCAGAAACCACGAATATTCATATAGTACCGGACACCTGTTGAGGATATGCTGATTATGGCCATAGTTGACATTGATGACTCTTACCCTTAGTTCAAGGTTGGAGTTTTTAATATCCATGGCCTCAGAAAGATAAATGAAACGATCATCTTCGATCTGTCTGCCTCCATAGTAAAATACTACGAAATTTGGGTTTGGCAGTTCGATTCTCTTCTCAGAATATAGATCCTTTTTGTTTTCATATGCATATCTTTCGTACAGTTTCGATACATACAGCAACATCC
This sequence comes from uncultured Erysipelotrichaceae bacterium, assembly GCA_902803275.1. GTDB lineage: Bacteria > Bacillota_I > Bacilli_A > Erysipelotrichales > Erysipelotrichaceae > Colivicinus. The sequence goes on along the minus strand of CADCPE010000063.1, from coordinate 875 downwards.
TTAAAGCAATATTGGTGTTGATTGTAGTCTGATGTTCATAGACGTTGATCGTGTTTTCGATCAGGAATGATACATCGTTCTTCCTTCCGATATAGATAAAGTTTTCAATAGTATTAAAGGTAATCGAATCAGGGTCTGTATAATTCGAATTATTCATGGCGTTATATAAAGACAGCGCAAACTCCTTGTTTGTCCCAAACAGGAAAACAAACAGATCGTTTTTGTACTCCCGATTGACCCTTCTCTCTTCCAGAAAATTTGTCATATGTTTTTGACCTCCTAATCTTTATGAGCCAAAAACATATGAATTCCTTAATTTTTCTACAAAAAAGAATAGATTTCATCTATTCTTCGTATTCGTTGATCATTCTTTCAGCCTTTTCTTCATCCGGATCTCTGTCCCAGAGCAGGCAGGCAAACTCAAATGGTTCGTCAGGCTCTTCAAAAACTAGCTTGCTGCTGTTAGCTTCTTTCTTATAGATTCCGCAGCATTCACCATAATCGTCGGAGGCATATTCGACTTTCATATCGTATTCCGGATAAGTCTTCGCAAACTTTTCAAAAATCGGTAAAGGTATATTATCGTTTGTATAAAATTCATAATTTAGGATTGTCTGATTGTGGTAAAGCACCCAATCCATCTCCTCCGGTTCAGAAGGGATGCCCCATTTCTCTTCCATCTCTGATTCATTATTTAATGGAATGATCTTGTTGAAGCTGAGCGGATCGTTGCCATCATCTGATTTAAGTTTCTCTGCCAGTGGATTAAGTGTTTCGGGTGTACCATTAATTTCAAGCTTATTCTTGATGTACTGATTCATTATTTTTCTCCTTTAGTACCTAACTATATTTTACCTTTTCTTGTTTACTGTTAT
>CADCPE010000062.1 GCA_902803275.1 uncultured Erysipelotrichaceae bacterium | reverse complement strand
TGCTCAGCTTTGACCGTATCGTGCCAGTATTTAACAGTCATATAAATCAAAGGAGTGCATATGACCGTGTTTAATAAGAAGATAGTAAAGAGCTTAAAGAATACCGGTGTGGGTTTTCCATTAATCCACATTAATCCTTGAGTTAAAACGGAATTCGGTTCAATCGTACCGTCAAACCACATGTATTTAATTTCACTAGTGTCAGTAATACCTAATAACTCCTTGAAATAAGACATGATGCTTTCGGTATCGGTCGTTTTGATCCTGGGATTAATAAAATAAAAATACACAAACAGAAAACCCACTGCTAAGCAGGTTGAAAGAAATATTACGATATAAACATGTTGCATTTTACGGTTTTTCGCATAGCTGAATTTATATATAAGCAGTGAAATGATCACTGCGAAAAACATCGCAGGATAGCCTTCGTGGATCAAAGTGCATATAGCAGCTAATATAGGAACGAGAAACAAAGCTTTATCAACCGTAATAAGATAAACGATAAGAAGCGTTATCGCGATCATATATGTGTCAAACAGACCAAATTGCTTTAGCTGAAATCCCCAGAAATGAAGTGAAATAAAGAGTAAAACAATAAAACAAAATGATTTTTCATTTTCGATCTTGAGAAGACTTGCAAAAAACAACAATATGGCTAACGTAAACAGTAAGAGCCCAATGCTTTGAACTATTTTAGCTGCTGTTGCGAAATTTAATACAGTGTTGTTGTAAATCAGATGAGTCAAAGATCCCAACAAACCTCTTCTGACGAATCCATACGAGTAGTTGATCAACAATTCCTTGGTTTGCCATAGATTTTTATTAAGATAGAAAACATTGTCTTTGTAAAGGAAAAGAAATAAAGCAAAATTAAACATCAATAACAAAAAATAAGTTTTATTACTGAAGTGATAATATATTTTTGATAAACTGTTATTAATTTTATTAAATATGTTTTTCATATACATGTTTACATTCTATCATGTGTATTTAAAAACAGTTATAATTTATCAGAGGTGAATGTATTGAGAATTGCTGTATTAGGAGCCGGTGTATCGGGATTGTCAGTTGCCAGATTACTTCGTGAGAAGGGGCATTCTGTTGTTGTTTACGAGAAGAATCCAACTGTTGGCGGTTTGGCACGCACAAGATTTACGGACGGCTATCTTTATGATCCTCATGGCGGACACATTTTTAATTCCAAACATAAAGAGGTAGTTGATTGGGTATTCTCAATACTCCCAAAGGAAAAATGGCAGTTTACCGTACGCAATGCGAAGATATATCTTAACGGCAGATATATCTCATATCCTTTTGAACTGTCACTTTGTGAACTTGATCCGGATCTGGCGGTTGATTGTGTTCATGACTATATCCTGGCTCAGGATGGTGCAGAGCCTGACAATTTTCGTGACTGGCTAATATGGAATTTCGGTGAGAGCATAGCAAAAACATATATGATCCCGTATAACCAGAAGATCTGGAACTATCCGCTTGAGGATATGGAGACTAAATGGATGCAGGGAAAGATGCCTCTGCCCAGCAAAAAAGAAATGATCAGGTCGATGCTCCTCAAAGATCCGTCAGAACGTAAAATGCCACACTCTACGTTCTATTACCCGTTAGAAGGCGGAATTCAGTCACTTATGGATGCTATTGCGGAAGGAACGAATATTAAGACTTCCTATAAGATCGATAAGATCGAAAAGTCAGGTGATTCATGGGTGATCAACGGGCAGGACAAATACGATAGGATCGTATCAACGATTCCGCTGCCGGTTTTGCCTTCGATCATGGACCTTCCGGGAAAGATAACAGAGCAGATATCAAATCTGAAGTATAACAGCCTTACGACTGTGCTTTTTGACTGCGATAAGACCGATATTACCTGGCTTTATATCCCGTCGCACGATTATAGGTCTCACAGGATCGGCTACCAGAGCGCGCTGACTCCTTATTCAACTCCTGATAAAGACAGGGGACTGGGAGCTCTTGAGATCATAGGAAAACGTTTTGAGGTTGATGACAGGATGTTAGGTGAGAATATCCTTCCTGAAGAACTTGGATTCAGAAGGATTCTCGACAGTGAGTTTACTGAATATGCTTATGTTATACATGATAAAGCTTACAGAAGCTCAACAGATCAGATAAAAGCGTATTTTGCTGAGGTTCCGGGTTTTGATCTGCTTGGAAGATGGGGAACCTGGAATTATAAGAACATGGATCTTTGTATTTTAGATGCAATGAAGACCGCAGAAGAGATCGGGGAGGCATAATGGGAAGCTTTAAAAACGTATCAATCCTTCTTCCGACTCTTAATGAAACATTCTCCTTTATTCAGACAGTTGAGATAATTCTTAAAGAGTGTGATCACAATGATATATGCGAATTCATTGCAATCGTTTGTGACAGGACCTTAAAAGAGAGCCTGGAATCTATTGAAAAGGCCAAAGTAATTTCTGAAGAGGCCGGAATACCTCTTGTGATCCTCTATCAGAAAAAGCCTTTTGCAGGCGGTGCTGTTCAGGACGGTATGGAGGTTTCCAAGGGTTCTCATATTCTTATGATGGCGCCTGATCTTGAGACTGATCCTCATAATGTAAAAGACTTTATTGAGTCAGCAAAAAAATATCCTGATGATATGACAACGGCTTCACGATGGATAAACAAGGGCAGTTTCGACGGCTACAACAAAGTTAAGTATGTACTGAATTTTATTTTTCAAAAGTTTTTTGCATTCTTTTACAGAGTCAAGCTTTCAGATATCACTTTCGGTTACAGAATAGCTACCAATGAGCTTTTGAATGCGATTAAATGGGAGGAATATAAGCACCCATTTTTCCTTGAAACGGCACTTAAACCGATAAAACTAGGTGTAAAAATCCATGAGATTCCTTCGGGATGGGCAGCCAGACAAGAAGGCGAGTCGCAGAACTCTTTGATAGCTACATTTAAATATCTGAAGATTGCCTTCAAAGTTAAATTCGAAAAACGCTCACAATTACTCAAAGAACCGGAGAATTCACCTATATGAAGACAAAACATGTGATGCAAAAAGAAGATAAGATATATGTGGCAGGGCATAGGGGGCTTGTTGGTTCAGCAATAGTAAGAAACCTTAGATTCCAAGGCTTTAATAACATTATAGTAAGGTCTCATGATGAGCTTGATCTTACGAATCAGGCTGCAGTCAGGAAGTTTTTTGAAACTGAACGTCCTGATTATGTGTTTATGTGTGCTGCCAAAGTAGGCGGTATTCAGGCAAACAAGACTGCTCTGGATCAGTTCCTATATCAGAATATGCAGATAGAGCTCAATACCATAATGTCTGCGTATGAGATCGGTGTTAAGAAGTTTTGTTTCATGGGAAGCGGTTGCATTTATCCAAGAGAATGCCCCCAGCCGATAAAGGAAGAGTATATTCTGACAGCACCTCTTGAGATTACGAACGAAGGTTATGCTCTTGCAAAGATCTCAGGATTAAAGCTTTGCGAATATTTAAATACG
>CADCPE010000061.1 GCA_902803275.1 uncultured Erysipelotrichaceae bacterium | reverse complement strand
GTAGTGCATCATGGCCGCATTGGCGTCGTGAGCTACGATCGAAGCGAAGCTGATATCCTTCGCCTTGTAGATCCTTCTTAGCGTATCGAGCTTGCTGGCGGCATCATATTCGCTTATCGTGCGTTTATCGATCTTTTCCAGCCACATCCAGAACCTGAGCATAGCCACGCCGTCATAGATGTGAGCCAGACGCATGTTCTTCTGCTCGATCTCGTTTTTGATCGCCTTCATGTCTTCGATCGGCGAACGCTTGTCGTAGATGAGGTTGCCGTTGCGGTTTATATGTACGAAGGACTCATAGTTGACCTTGTTTTCATCGATGATGATCGTACTGCCTGCGATGTTGTATAGAAACTTGTAATAGGAATCATATGGTCTGACGATGACGCCGTCATCAAGGATCCTTTCCATCAGGCTCTTGTCGATGCGGTAGCTGTCCATGAACAGATAGACGTTGTTGCCATGAAAGACCAGATAGGAATAAAAGACCGGCGTATAGGCGATGTCATTGCCTCTTAGATTCAGAATGTAGGCGATCGATTCGAGATTGTTGATGATGTGCGTTTTGCCCTGCAGGACATGCTTGACCATCTCCAGCTTCGTTTTTCTTGAAATGCCCGTATATCTGGTCGAAAGCTCATAGATCGGATCTTTTCCCAGCGGGGTCCGCTCTTCTATCAGTGTCGAATAGATATCCACATTTCTGATCTTGAGATTGTTTTTGAGCAGTTCCTTGGCAAACTTTACATTTGTCCTGCGTCCGTCTAAACCGATCGTCTTTGAGGCGAAGTACTTCTTGAGGAAGGCCATCGGCTCCATGCCGTTCTTGGTCCCAAGCTTGACGACTTTCAAGCCATGCGGGAGGCACTGCCTGTCCGCCTGCACATGATATCTGCCGTCGACAAAGATGTAGGTATCCTTCAATGTCACCAGCAGAGTGGCCATTGATCCGGTGAATCCGGAGAAGTATGCCAGAGTCTTGAAATAATCCGCAACATACTCGGACATGTGATAGTCAGAAGTGTTGAAGTAATATACATCGATATTGTGCTTTAACATCGCGGTTTTCAGCCGGTTTAGACGTTCATTTATCATGTCTTAATATTATCATTTATTAAGTAAATATAGTATAATTAATAATTGTATGAAACAGGAAACAGAGCTTAACGACTCGCAGGTAAGAGGAATTAACGCCATCTTGCAGAAGGTGAAAAAACGCCATTTCGCAAATCAGGAATCCGACATCATTGCAGATGCTGCAACAGAGATCCCACACACTGTAAAAGATATCCCTGAAGCTTCAGAAACAACGGCTTCTCATCCGACTGTTGAAAACGATGAGGGTATCAAATATTACGAAGATGTAGAGCCTATTACCGAAACGATCGAATCTTATAGCAGAGAGACTGTGGAAGAGAAACCGGAAAAGGTGAAAACTGCCGCAGGCCTTTCTTTTTTCACAAAAATCAAGGATAAACTGTCATCGATCAAAATTCCGAAGAAAGAAAAATCAGAGAAGGAAAACACTGAAAGTCCAGAAAACCCTCAGCAGCCTGAAAAGCCAAAGAAGGAGAAGAAGGAGAGAGTCAAGAAAGAAAAAACTCCTCGTCCTAAGGGACATACGGTTACTTTCGTCTTTGCGATCCTGACTTCGATCGTTCTGTTCATCGGGATCTGCGGCGTGATCGCAGCCGGCATCTTTGCCTACAAACTCTGCGAAGACAAGCCGGAACTGCACGTCGAAGATCTGCGTTCACCGGATTCATCGATGATCTATGACTCTGATGGCAAGAAGATCATGGAGATCGGCATGTATCTGAGAGAAAACATCGAATACGAAGAGATGCCTAACTGTCTGATTGATGCCTTCCTGGCTATCGAAGACTCAAGATACTTCGAGCACATCGGCTTCGATATCCCGAGATTCACCAAGGCGGCCATTGAAAACGTCAAGACCCGTGATTTCTCGCAAGGCGGTTCGACCGTCACGATGCAGCTGATCAAGAACTCCTACTTCTCGATCGATGCCGGTGAAGATTCAACGATCGCTTCAAGAAGCGGCATGTCCGGTATCAAGCGAAAGATGCAGGAGATCGTCCTGGCTCTGGAACTTGAAAACTTCACAAAAACGACCAAACAGGAAATCCTGGCCATGTATATAAACAAAGTCAACTACGGCAACAACATCCGTGGTGTCCAGAAGGCGGCTGAATACTACTTCGGCAAGAATGCCTGTGAACTAAACCTGACCGAATCTGCCTTCCTGGCCGGTCTGATCAACTCACCGAACACCTACAACCCGTATAACGACTTGTACAAAAACGACAACTACTACCTTGATCCGGAGATCAACTATCTGGAGAACGCCTACGAGAGACGCGGCGAAGTCCTTGATCTGATGGTCATGCACGGATATATCACCCAGGCCGAGGCTGATCTCGCCAATTCTGTAAGAATGGAAGATCTGCTTGCCGGGGCAGCCGCAAGCTTCTCGGAAGTAAACGAAAAGTATCAGGCCTACATCGATGCGGTCATCGATGAAGTCATCGAAACAACAGGCGAAAGCCCGTACAGCGTAGGCATGAACATCTATACAAACATGAATGCCTACATGCAGGAATATGTCTATGACCTGCAGAATGAAGAAGAATATACCGGGATCGAATTCCCTAACGAACTCTGTCAGAGTGCGATCGTCGTCCTGGACAACCAGATCGGCGCCATCGAAGCCCTGGGCGGCGGAAGAGGCGAGACCGATTCCGCAAGACAGTTCAACCGGGCTACCAGTGCCTATCTGAATCCTGGCTCATCGATCAAACCGGTCATCGACTACGCGCTGTGCATCGATGCTCTGGGCTACGCTACATCGCATACCTTTACTGATCAGCCATACTACCTCTACGGAGGCAATGTCCTGATCTCCAATTACGACCACAAATACTACGGCGACATGCTGATGACGGAAGCTCTGGCCAGGTCCCAGAATACTCCTGCCGTTCAGGCTCTTGCAGCAGTCGTTGAAGAAAAAGGTGAAGAATTCGTCGTAGACTATCTCAACTCGATCGGATTCAATTTTGACTATTCGGACTTCGATCTGCAGTTTGCGATCGGCGGCAACAGATGTCTGGTAACGCCTTTGCAGCTGGCTGCAGCGCATGGAATGTTCATCAACGGCGGACGCTACATCCATCCGCACTGTGTAAACTACATCGATTACACAGACGGCAGAGAAAGATGGTATGCCGATACCAAAGGCACACAGGCCATCTCTGATGCAACAGCCTGGATGACCGCCTACCTTGAAGAATACAACATGTCCGGCGCCTACTCTTCTTTGATGCTATATTGCGCTAGAGGAAGAGATTATCCGCTCTACGGCAAGACCGGCACGACCGACTGGGGCGATTCCGGAAGAGACTTCGGCATTCCTACCGGTTCCACCAAGGACAGCTGGCTGGTAATGCAGACAAACAAATATACGATCTCCTGCTGGACAGGATACGATAAACTCGAAAAAGGTGCCTACTTCACTACTGCGGAATATCAGGCCAACACCAAGTCACATATCGTGGCAGCGATCCTGGATCAGCTTGAGGAACATCACCTTGGAGAATATGATCCGTATACTCCGCTTGAGATGCCTGAATCTGTTACATCATTCACGCATACAAAAGGTGCCTACCCATACGCAAGCGGTGG
>CADCPE010000060.1 GCA_902803275.1 uncultured Erysipelotrichaceae bacterium | reverse complement strand
TATCCCTGTATTCGCCTTTGCAATAAACGGCATAAGATATCAGAAGATCTCTGTCCATCTATACATTATTAGCGGGATACAGGTGTTTTTCCTACCTGTTTTTTTAAAAAAGCCTGATCTGCCTTATCTGGCATGGTCTGTATGACATCCTGTAGAGCCTGTTCAGGCCGAATTCATCCATCAGCTGCAGATGTCTTTTGGTCCCGTAGCCTTTGTGATTACGGTATTCATATTGCGGATAGAGTACATCGTAGCCCATCATGATATGATCCCTCAAGACTTTAGCCAGAATACTCGCGGCAGCGATATTGATTGATCGAGCATCGCCTTTGATCATGTCTATGACGTCATTTCTTCCCAAAGGCATCGCATCAGTCAGCGTTACCTTGTGAATATCGGTAGATCTGCTCAGATGGTCCATTGCCCTTTTGGTCGCATGATAGATATCGTACTTGTCTATATCTACAGGCTCCACTATCTCAAATCGGTAATATTCGGCATCTTTGATGATCTGCGGGAACAGTTTTTCCCTTTTTTTCTCAGTGAGCTTTTTGGAGTCGTTTATCGCTTCATTGTCGTAACCGATCGGAAGTATGCAGCAGGCCACGACCAAAGGACCGCATAAAGGTCCTCTTCCTGCTTCATCTATTCCCATGACATACTGGTTTTTCGCCCAGTATATCCTTTCAAATTCATTCTCAAGCATCCTGCCAGGTGATCCTTCCTATTTTATTTGAACGGATATCCTTGAGGATCGCATCGACAGTTTTAGCCATATCGACTTCTCCGTCACTGCTCAGACACAGTCTTGCTTTGCCTATCTTTTGAATAAGATCATCACCGTTCTCATCAACTGCATATCTTTCATGAATAAGCCCCGGATACTTGTCCTTCAAAAGATGCAGACCGAACGATACGAGTTCCTGTTTATCCAGGATGTCGTCATTTATCGATCCCAGCAGCGCCAGAAGCCTGGCATCACTCTGGTTTTCTATCTTCGGCCAGAGGACTCCTGGAGTGTCTAGCAGCTCGACATCTTCATTGATCCTGATCCACTGCAGAGATTTTGTAACACCCGGGCGGTTTTCGGCTTTGGCAACTTTCTTTTTGACGATATTGTTTATGAAGGTGGATTTGCCTACATTGGGAATACCTACAACCATGGCTCTCAGCGTCTTTTTTCTGATACCTCTGGCCTTGGCTTTTTCCAGCTTGTCGCTAAGGATCCTTTTGACCTCATTTACCACATTCTTGGTGAGATTATCCGATATGCTGTCAGAGATCAGACAGTTTTCAAAGTGCTGTTTCCACTGCTTATTCTTTTCAGGGTCAGCCAGGTCAGCCTTATTCAAAATGATAAGCACACGCTTGTTTTTCGAGAGTTCAGCCAGGATCGGGTTGGCAGATGCTTCAGGGATCCTCGCGTCTCTTAGTTCGATAACGATATCGACGAGCTTAAGCTGTTCTTCCATCTGTCTTCTGGCTTTAGCCATATGGCCGGGATACCAGTTGATGGCGACGTTGTTTGCTTGTTTATCAGTCATTTTTGTTTTCCTTTATTGTAATCAGTCACAGTCAAATATCACTTTATCAGCAAGATATCTGCCATAGTCATCCTTCCATTTTTTATGGATCCAGCATTCATCAAAAGCTTTCAGCGCCGGCTTAGTCATTCTCATTTCAATCATCAGATCATATCTGTTCAAAAGATCCGAGTTTGAAACATAAAGCCTAACACCAGAAACGCCCTTTATTTCCATAGCGTTATTGAACAGTTCGCTGATCTCTTCTGTATGCTGTGCATAATCATATCCATCTTTGAACTTCAGAATAATGTAGTGTTTCATGTTTCTTTTCCTTATTTAAAAACAGGAATTATCTTCCTGTCTGATCTATTTCTTGAAACCAAAATCCTTTAAAGGATAGAAGACAAACAGATGAGTCGAAACGATCTTTTCCGCCTTGAAAGGTCCGTAAAATCTGGAATCCCTTGAGACATTGCGATTATCTCCCAGACAGTAGTATTCATCACTTCCCAGGCTGACCTTGAGATCAGAGGTAGTAACGCCGCTCAGGAATTCCTCTTCTATATATTCGCCGTTGATATAAAGCTTGTTGTCCTTGTATTCAACAGTCTCGTTAGGAAGACCGATCACTCTTTTGACCAGCAGTTTTGAAGAATCTCCCTCACCGCTCTTTATTACGGCAATATCGAAGCGATTGATCCTGATCCTGCGGCTGATGATGAAAGAGTAGCCGAAATCATCCTCATAGAGAGTGTCGTTCATACTGGTGCCTTCCACAACACACGGCATAAATACAAAAGTAATCAGGATGATCACCATGATCAGAGCTAAACACAGCGTTTTAAGCAGTTCCTTGAAAAAGTCTTTTGCCATATCACTAATATTATAACCATAAGAAAAGCCGTTTTTTTGACGGCTTTAATGATTATCTGACTTCTTTTAACTTTGCAGACTTACCAGAACGGTTTCTGAGATAGTACAATCTGGCTCTTCTGACTTTACCTTTTCTGATGACAGTGACCTTATCGATAGTTGGTGAATGAACAGGGAATGTTCTTTCAACACCGACACCGGAAGATACCTTTCTTACTGTGAATGTCTGGCCGATCCCTGAACCCTGCACCTTTACAACGGTTCCTTCATAGGCCTGAATTCTTTCCTTGTCGCCTTCCTTGATCTTGACATCAACACGAACAGTCTGTCCGGGTGCAAGAACAGGAAGATCAGATCTCATTTGTTCTTTAGTGATTTCGTTTACTAAACCTAAATTCATCTTTCTCTCCTTTACAAAATATAGACATCTGTTCATAATCTAATAAAAAAGAAAAGCGGAACAGCGCTTAATTACTTTATCATAAATCATCTGCCAAAGCAAACACTTTCCGCTTTTTTTCTTAAATCAATCCATTTCTGGAAAGGAAATCATAAACCCCCATTTCATCGACTCTGGAAGTGTGAAGAGCTATCTTTGCTTTCAGCTCATCACTTGCATTGTCCATGATGACGCCCGTAGTGGCCATCAGCATAGGCATATCGTTTTCCATATCACCGAATGAGAGGATCTGATCCATTGTACACCCAAGGATCGAAGCCAGTTCTTCGCATGATTTGGCTTTTGTGATGCCTTTCGGTGCTATCTCAAAACAGTAAGGGGAAGAATAGAATGATGAGAATGAACTCAGATCAATGTTCCTGATGAATTCGATCTCCTTATCCCGGTCTTCTTTGTCGTTGACGACTATGACCTTGCTGCGATCTTTATCATTCTTCTGAAAGTCATAAAGGATCGGTGAGATATATCTTGCTTTCATCCACTCCTCAAGCTGTCTGGACTCTCTGATCCTGTTGACCAGGAAGGATTCACCATCATAGATGCCGACTGTCAGAAAATCGCAGTCCAGGACTTTTCCGATATATCTGATCTCTTCTGCCTTCAATGGATAAAGGATCCGGGTAGTATCCTGCTTTACATCCATGATTTCTGAGCCGTTGCAGCCAAACACATAATCCAGCTTGCATTCCGGGAATTTTTCCCTGAATGCCTTTAAGGCCATAAAACACGGTCTGCCGCTGGAAAGAGCGACCTTATATCCTTCTTCGTTAAGCCGTGATAAAGCCTTTCTGGTGAAGTCTGTGGCGTTGTAGTTGAAATCGATGAGCGTTCCGTCAAAATCAAATGCAACAGCCTTTATATGTTCCTTATAATTCATTGACTATTTCTCCTAAAAGTTCTTTTTCTTCCTTGCTGAGAGCTCTTCTTTCAAGCAGATCAGGTCTGTTTATCAGCGTCTCCTTAAGAGCCATTTTAAGATTATACCTTCGTATTTCCTTGTGATTTCCGTTTTGCAGCACATCCGGAACCCGATCGCCGTTATATTCGACAGGCCTTGTATACTGGGGATATTCCAGAAGGCCATCGGTAAATGATTCCTCTTTCAAGGAATCCGATGATATCCCTTCATCCAGAAGACGCAGGATGCCGTCTATGATGACCATGGAAGGCAATTCCCCTCCGGTCAGCACATAATCGCCGATGCTGACTTTCTCATCAACATATCTTTCGATCCGATGATCGATGCCTTCATAATGACCGCAGATGATCAGCAATTCATCCAGCTTTGACAGTCTTTCCAGATCTTCCTGCTTAAGCGGCCTGGCCTTAGGTGAAGTCAGAATGGCATAGGTATAGTCGTTGGATATATTATCAAGCAGTGCCCGATGAACGACATCCACCTTCATCAGCATCCCCGCTCCTCCTCCATAAGGAGTATCATCCACATGGTGATGCTTATCATTTGAATAATCCCTGATATTTACCACCTTTACTTCCGCCAGACCTTTCTCGATGATCCTCTTGATTATTGAGGCATTAAGAAAACCTTCATACATCTCCGGAAAAAGGCTCAGAACAGTTATCTTCATATCAGACCTTCGATCCAGTTGATGTCGATACGCTCTTTATCAAGATCGACTTTTTTAATGAACACCGGAATAAACGGTATCAGATATTCCTTGCCGTCTTCATCCTTAAGGACCCTGAGATTATTGTTTTTTAAACCTTCTTCAACCCTCAATACTCTTCCGATCTTTTTATCATCAATGAATACATTCAGATCCTTGAGATCAGAGAAGTAATACTGGCCTTCCTGCAGAGGCTTGATATCACCTTTCGCTTTATACAGATACATGCCCTTGAATTTCTCTACAAGATTGATATCTTCATTATCCTCAAGAAGCAGAAGCATGAACCCCTTATGTTCCCTGTATGCCGCTACCTTGAATGCAAGATATTCATCCCCGATATAGACAGTTGATCCTTTCTGGAATCTGTCTTCAGGAAAATCGGTGTAGACATCCACCTTGAGCTCGCCTTTAATGCCGAAAGTATTAAGAATTTTGCCGATCGTTACATATTCCATGTTTATATTGTATTAAAAAAGAGATGAATAATCACCTCTTATAGAGCTTCAAATTTTATTGAAATACGCTTGTTTTCAATCTTGGAAGCTACCTGCAGCATTTGACGAATCGAATTAGCCATTGTGCCCTTCTTGCCGATAAGTCTGGCGATGTCTTCGCTTGGCGCATAAACATAAAGTAACAGTTCATTCGCATTCAGGCTCTCCATCTGCTTGACCATAACCGAATCAGGGTCGGAACATAATGGTTTCACTATGTTCAGTAATACTTTTTCAAGATCGATCATTTATTTGCTCTTTTTAGCTTCTGTATATTTCTTCATGATACCGTTTTTTGCCAGCAGGCCTCTTACTGTATCAGAAGGAATAGCGCCTTTATTTAACCAATTCAATGCTTTTTCTTCGTCAATGCTAATGATTGCGGGATTCTTTGTAGGATCGTAAGTACCAATAGTGTCAATATCTCTACCATCTCTAGGAGCTCTAGAATCTGCAGCAACGATACGATAGAAAGGAACTTTCTTTGCGCCCATTCTCTTGAGTCTTAATTTGACCATGTATATATCCTCCTTTTTGTTTGCCTATATATCATCACATAAAAAACAATAAGAGTCAAGTATTTTTACTTGACTCCTTAAAACAGTTTCAACGCTTCATCTGTCTTGACTATATTGAGCTTTTTCTTAATGAAAATACCGTCTTCATTATGTATGTACCTTAGCATTTCAGCCTGATTCATGATCATCGGAATGCGCTCATGAATCTTTGAAAAATCTTCATCGGCAGCCTGCGTAATGATAAGCAGTTCCTTTTTGGAATTGAATATGCAGGCCAGATACATGTATTCTTCCTCGCCTGAAATATAGAATTTTTCTTTCGATCTGTTCCATTCATAGAAGCCATTGCATATGACAGCACACCTGTTATTCTTTATTTCTTTGTATGAAGGCCTATCATTGATCGATTCCATGCGGGCATTGATCAAAAGTGACTTGTTGTTTATGCCCCACTTCATGACAGAAAGATCGATCTTGTTTTCAACCGGAATGATGCACAGCACCTGATCCGTAGGAAAAATCTCGCCTTCCTTATAGACGAGATTCAGTTTTTCCGCTCTTTCCTTTATCTGTTTGCCCTTTTTATCATCCTTAAGGGAAAACTCAAATCTTCCGCACATCGCTACATCCGGAACATCGACTGAAGTGAAGACATGTTCTTGAAAAGTTTCTTCATCTTGTCATACTGATTGCACAGTTTATTGACCTGTTCAACACTCGTACCGGAACCTTTGGCTATTCTTCTTTTATGGCTTGAACGCATGATCGAAGGATCTTCCCTTTCTTCCGGAGTCATCGACTGAATGATGGCCTTGATGCTCTTAAGTTCCTTGTCAGCGTCGGAATCGTTTATCGCATTAGCCATATCCGACATGCCCGGCATCATCTTCATGATCGAAGAGATAGGACCGAGTTTTCTTGACTGTTCGATCGAGCTCAAGAGATCATCCATGGTAAATTTACCCTGCATGAGTCTGTTGGCTGTCTTTTCAGCCTCTTTCATGTCGATCTCTTCCTGAGCCTTTTCAACAAAGGTTACGACATCGCCCATACCCAGGATCCTCTGGGCAAGACGATCAGGATGGAATGTTTCTATATCATTGATCTTTTCACCGACACCGGTAAACTTGATCGGAACACCTGTTACGGCTTTGACAGATAAAGCTGCGCCGCCTTTTGAATCACCATCAAATTTTGTCAGGATAAGTCCGGTTACATCCAGCAATTCATTGAATGATCTGGCGACATTGACAATATCCTGGCCGGTCAACGCATCGACAGTCAGAAGTATCTCATCGGGATCAATGGCATCCTTGATATCTTTCAGTTCCTGCATAAGGACTTCATCGATCTGCAGTCTACCGGCCGTATCGATCAGAACGACATCATAACCTTTTTCTTCACCGTATTTGACGCCGTTTACGACCTGAGTCAGGACATCGACATCCGTTCCTTCCGAATATACTTCAACATCGATCTGCCTGCCTAATGTCTTCAGCTGATCGATAGCGGCAGGACGGTAGATATCTCCGGCGATCATGATCGGCTTTTTGCCCTGCTTCTTCAGAAGGTTGGCAAGTTTAGCAAGCTGTGTAGTCTTACCTGTACCCTGCAGACCTACCAGCATGATCCTGGTAGGACCTTTTTCATTGATATTTAATGAATTATCCTCATCGCCCAGCAGTCTGATGATCTCGTCATTGACGATCTTTACCAGCAGCTGGCCCGGTTCAACCGAATTCAGAACATCCTGGCCGATCGACTCCTGTCTAATCCTCTCTAAAAAGTCTTTGACGACCTGGTAGTTTACATCGGACTCCAGCAAGGCGATCCTTATTTCCTTGAGGGTCTCCTCCATATTGCGTTCAGAGAGTCTGCCCTTGCCCTGAACATTTCTTAATGTCTTGGTTAATTTATCCTGTAATGAATCAAACATAACCTAATTATATTACAATTTACGGACAATAATGAAAGAGCTGTCTCCAGCTCTTCATTCTTTAAGGGTGATGTTATTGCCGATCAGATTGGCATTATAGTACTGCTTGTTCTCACTTTTGTAATTGTTGCATGCCAATCTTCCGCTTACGGCAACAAATTGCCCTACACGGTAATCCTCATCCACCAGATTTCTGAAAACAGTAACTTCGTAGATCTCTTTTTCTTCTTCATTTTCCTTGGAATTCTTATCGACGGAAATCTTGAGTCTGCACAATCTCATACCGTTATCAGTTGTAATTTTCACCGGTTCATCAACAATATAACCGGCTAAGGCAAATAAGTTCATAATCCTCCTTTCTTTATTACCTGCATCATCAATTTAGCACGCCTATAGATGCTTTTTTGCTACAGAATTGTCTCAGTTTTTTCTCAGAAAATTCTCATTTCAAACAAAAGAATTGTGGAAAACTCAGATAAAAAACACCTGTGGTACGATAATATCCGGATTTTCAAGACTTAATAGATTGTGCAGAAATCATTGCTATTTCTTTATTATATGTGGATAACTTAAAATAGTAGATAGTTAGAAAGAAGGAAAAATTATGCCTGTATTAGATCAGTATTTCAAACCCGAGTATTATTTTGAACAGATATGCAGATACCCTCACGGTTCCTATCATGAAAAACCATTGAGCGATTATATCGCAGATTTTGCCAAAGAAAGAGGTTTGCGCTACAGACAGTACGATAACTTCAATGTGATCATCTATAAGAATGCCTTTAAAGGATACGAAGATCATGAACCCGTCATGCTGCAGGGACATATCGATATGGTATGTGAAAAACTGCCTGAATGCGATCACGATTTTGAAAAGGATCCGATCGAGATCTATGTCCAGGATGGCAAAGTCAAAGCCAGAGGAACTACCTTGGGAAGTGATGACGGAATATCTGCCGCTTACATGCTGTCGATACTCGATGATGATAGACTTCCTCATCCCGCTCTTGAATGCGTCTTTACCGTGCAGGAAGAAGTCGGATGCTATGGCGCAAGAGACCTAGATTTTGCGGCGCTGAGATCAAAAAGGATGATCGGCTTGGATAACATGCGCTTCGATTCTTCCGATGTGACATGTTCCGGATCACAGAAGATCTTCTTGTCCAAAAAGATAAATAAAGAGGAAAACGATGATGGATTCTGTCTGTTAAAGGTCCAGGGACTTCTAGGAGGACATTCTGCCGGTTATATAAATGCCGAAAGAGCCAATGCCATCAAGCTTACCGCCCGTATCCTCAATGAATTAAACAAGGAAACACATATTTCCATTGCCTGTATAAACGGCGGCGACAAGGATAATGCGATCCCCGTGTATTGTGAAACACTGTTTTCTGCAAAGCTTCCCTATGAGGAAGTGAACAGGAAGATCACTTCCATCTTCAATTCATATAAAGATGAATTCGCCGATTCTGACAAAGATATCACTGTCAGTGTGGAAAAAGGAAAAAAGGAGAAAACACTCTCAATAAAAGACAGCAAAGATCTGCTCAGATATCTGCTGATCATGCCTAACGGCTTCCGTCATCGCAGCATGGTTATAGAAGGACTAACCACTGCATCAGAAAATCTTGCCAGCATCAGGACCGGTGATGATGAGATCAGGATCAGATATTTTACCAGAGCCGCCCTGTACTCGCATCTTGATGAGATGGCAGATGAGATAACTGCCATCTGTGATCTGTATGGTTTCTCATATGAGCTTGAAGAGAAGTGCCCAGGCTGGAATTACGTCAAGGATTCGCCTTTGAGAAAGAAACTGTTCGATGTCTTTGAAAAACATACCGGCAGAAAGATGAAAGAGCTGGCTACACACGGCGGGCTTGAGACTGCCTATATCGCAAACGGCATACCGGGTATCGATATAGCGTGCATGGGTGCAGACTGCAGTGATTATCACACCGTCAGGGAATCATTGGATCTCAAGACTTTCAGAGCTGCATACGAAATACTTAAGGATCTGCTTTCACAGCTATAGATCATACCAAATATAAGAATAAAGCCCCGCTTCCAGTGAATCGGGGCTTATATTTACATGTCTGACTCGTCTTCTTCTTTAAGATAGACTTCACGAGGTTTCGATCCGTTGGCCGGTCCGATGATGCCGCGGTCCTCCAGAGTATCGATCAGTCTGGCAGCACGGTTGTAGCCGATACCAAATCTTCTCTGCAGCAGTGATGTAGAAGCCTTCTGCTGGCCTCTTACGAATTCGACAACATCATCATAGAGCGAATCCATACTGTCGGCATTGACGCTTCCGGCAGACATCACGGTCGTACCGTTCATGTTTGTCAAAAACTCATAGTATGAATCCTCATAATCAGGCTTGGCCTGGGATTTGACATAGGAAGTGATCCTGTTTATCTCTTTATCCGTAACATAAACGCCCTGCATTCTGATCGGGGCTGTCTCACCCTGCGGGTAATACAGCATGTCGCCGTTGCCCAGCAGTCTTTCAGCTCCGGTCTGATCCAGGATCGTTCTGGAGTCAATAGAAGAAGCTACCGCAAACGAGATACGCGAAGGTATATTTGATTTGATCAGACCGGTAATGACATCCGTGGAAGGCCTTTGCGTCGCTACGATCAGATGTATGCCGGAGGCACGGGCAAGCTGCGTGATCCTCTGGATGGATAATTCAACATCCTTGCCGGCAATGGCCATCAGATCAGCCAGCTCGTCGATGATCACGACCATGAAAGGCATTCTGTTCATCGGTTCATCACCAGCTTGCAGGTTGTCATTGTATTCACTTACATAGCTGTTGAAACCGTCGATATTCCTTACACCGACCGTCGCAAAAGCGTCATATCTTTCTTCCATGATGACAACGACTTTTTTCAGCATATTGGAAGCCATGACAGGATCATCGATGATCGGCCATAAAAGATGCGGGATATCCTTGTACGGCGTGAATTCAACTTTCTTCGGATCGACTAAAACCAGTTTCACATCATCGGGATTCGTCCTGAGCAGAAATGATGTGATGATGCTGTTAATACAGACGGATTTTCCTGAACCGGTCGCACCGGCTATCAGAAGATGCGGCATCTTTGAAAGATCGCAGTATACCGGTTTACCCATCAAATCCTTGCCAAGGCAGAAAAGCAAAGGCAGTTTTCTTTTCTCCTGCGGAACATTTTTGATCAGATCCAGCATTCTTACCGGGATCGGTTCAACGTTAGGTATCTCAATGCCTACGGCACTTCTTCCCGGGATCGGAGCCTCGATACGGATATCCTTGGCCGCCAGCTCCATTTTGATGTTGTCGGAGATATTCATGATCTTGTTGATCTTGACCGAACTGTCCGGTTTGATCTCAAACTTTGTGACTGAAGGTCCGATATAAGTATTGAGCAATGTAGCCTGAATGCCGAAATTGCTTAGTATCTCAATAACCTTTTCGCCTTTTACGGCTGCCGAAGTCTTATTGACGCTTGATGAAGTGGAT
>CADCPE010000059.1 GCA_902803275.1 uncultured Erysipelotrichaceae bacterium | reverse complement strand
GGGATACCTGGGCAGTAGAGACCTGCTACACTTATCCGGGTGCCATCCAGTACTACGGACCAAGCGAGGTCTGTGATCTCACGACCAGAACTCTGGCTCTGGAAAAAGGTTTATAGAAATATGCGGTCATCCTTAACGGATGACCTTTTTATCTGCATTCAAGGTTCTGTTAGAAAAGCCAGATATGAAAAAAGATTGCCGTTAAGGGCAATCTTTATCTGCAATGGTCAGAACAAAGAGATTTGAACTCTCGGCCTCTCGGTCCCGAACCGAGCGCTCTACCAAGCTGAGCTATGTTCTGATACATAGATATTATAGCTCAAAAAACGATCAATAAGAACAATAAACGGTATCTTTGATACCGTTTATAGGATTATTACGCCTCTTTCTTTGCAGCAATTGAGAGTTTCATCATCCCATATCGATGATTGAACTTCGCCGATATGAGCCTTTCTCATCATCAGCATGCACAGTCTGCTTTCTCCGATGCCTCCGCCGATCGTATAAGGAAGTTCTTTGTTCACGATCATCTGATGATATCTGTATTTCATCTTGTGTTCTTCGTTTTTTATCTTGAGCTGTTCGACCAGTGAATCCTCATCGACCCTGATGCCCATTGAAGATACTTCAAATGCGCAGTCCAGAAGTTCATTGTAGTACAGCAGATCGCCATTGAGATTCCAGTCATCGTAGTCGGCTGCACGGTCATCATGAGGCTTGCCGTCTGAGAGCACATGGCCTATGCCGACGATGAAGACAGCTTTGAATCTGCGGCAGATCTCTCTTTCTCTTTCCTTGGCATCAAGACCGGGATACATCTGAATCAGTTCTTCGGAATTGAAGAAGTGCAGCTGTTTTGATAGTTCGGTCGTAACGGAAGGATGCTTCTTCTTCAGTTCATCGAGCGTTTCCAGGATGCACTGATGGATCTTTCCGACAGTATCGTAAAGATAATACAGATTTCTCTGAGATCTGTTTATGACTTTTTCCCAATCCCACTGGTCCACATAGATCGAATGCAGATTATCCAGCTTTTCATCTTTTCTGATCGCGTTCATGTCGGTGTAAAGACCGTTGCCTTCATAGAAGGAATAGTTGTACAGAGCCATCCTCTTCCATTTGGCCAGAGAATGAACGATGACGCACTCCTTGTTTATGTTGGGAGCGACAAAATTGACAGCCTGTGCCTTGCCATCGAGATCATCATTCAGCCCGGTCGCCTTTTCTACAAAAAGCGGGGCACTGACTCTTTTAAGATGCAGGGCACTGGAGAGCTTGGCTTCAAATGTCGCTTTGATGAAACTTATGGAGGACTGTGTATCATACAAGTCCAATGAAGACTTGTATCCTTCAGGTAAATAAATACTCATGAAACTATTCTAGCACACAGATAATGAAAATATTTACAGAAACATTGAAAAAAAGAAACATTTTATGAAAAAAATGAAAAAATATTATTGACATGATCTATAGGCATGTTAAACTATACACATAAAAGCAGAAAGGAGAAAGCATATGAAACGATTTAATGTAGCGGATGTCTTCTCTTTTGTTGCTGAAGAATTGCTTGTTATTATCGATGTGTTAGGACTACGCGGCATTATTATTATGAGCGCATGTTAATATCGGATAATAACGGGCCACTGTTTTGTAATCAAGATGAGCTTGCTATTATCAATGAGCTCATCTTTTATTTTGATAGTAACAGTTAACACTGTTTCTATAAATTATTGAAAGGAAGAAATTGTTATGAAAAAATTATTGGTTGTTCTTCTGGCTATGCTGTGCGTGCTGACTTTAGCAGGCTGCTCAAACGGCGGTTCAGGAAACGGTGGTAACAACGAACCCGCAGGTGACGGAACTGTTACAGTTAAACTCGGCGGATCAGGCCCATTGAGCGGTGATGCCAAGGTTTACGGTGAGGCTGTCAGAAATGCTGCTCAGCTCGCTGTTGATGAGATCAACGCTTCTGATTCCAAGATCAAATTCGATTTCAAAATGGAAGATGATGAAGCTGACGGTGAAAAGGCTGTTTCAGCTTACTCTACACTGTTTGACTGGGGCATGCAGGTCTCTCTGTTCACAGTTACTTCAGGCTCAGGCGCTGCTGTAGCTGCAAGCTATGATGAAGACGGCATCTTCGCTATCACACCTTCCGGATCATCTACTGCTTTGGTTTATACTGATTCAAAGAATTATCCAGGCAACTTCCAGATGTGCTTCACAGATCCTAACCAGGGTGTCGCCTCTGCTGACTACATGGCTGCAAACCTCGCTGACAAGAAGATCGCCATCATCTATAAGTCTGATGACGTATATTCTGCAGGCGTTTACGAGAAATTCGTTGCCGAAGCTGCTGCAAAGAATCTGAATGTCGTCTACAAAGATGGTGCTTTCACTGATGATTCTTCTACAGACTTCTCTACTCAGCTTACTGCTGCCAAAGACGCAGGTGCTGATCTTGTCTTCTTACCGATCTACTATCAGCCGGCTTCTTTGATCCTGAAGCAGGCCAAGGATATGGACTATGCTCCGGTATTCTTCGGTGTTGATGGTATGGATGGTATCCTTACTCTTGAAGGTTTCGATACTTCTCTTGCTGAAGGTCTTTATCTGCTGACACCATTTGCAGCTGATGCATCTGATGAAGCTACTGTTCATTTCGTTAAGGCTTTCCAGGAAAAGTACGGTGAAGTTCCTAACCAGTTCGCTGCTGATGCTTACGACTGCGTTTACGCAATCAAGCAGGCTTTAGAGAACATCGACTACAAGGAAGGCTATGCAACCAACGGTTTATGTGAAGATCTGGCTGCTCAGTTCACTTCTATGACATTCAACGGTGTTACCGGTGAAAACATGACCTGGGCTGAAAACGGTGAAGTTTCAAAGGCACCAAAGGCTGTTGTTATTACCAATGGTGTTTACGTTTCTGCAGATTAGGAAATAATTGCTTGTTGAAGGTTGCTGATTTTTCAGCAACCTTCATCTATAATATTTGTATTAAAAGGTAGATTATGACATTTCTGACTTATCTGATTTCTGGACTGGCACTTGGCAGTGTCTATGCGATCATCGCTTTGGGTTATACGATGGTCTACGGTATCGCCAAGATGCTCAACTTCGCACACGGAGATATCATCATGGCTGGCGGCTATGTTGCTTTTTATGCGTTCTCCAAGTTCGGCCTTCCGGGTTATCTGTGCATCATCCTTTCGATCATCTTTTCAACGATCCTCGGTGTCATCATTGAAAGACTGGCCTACAAGCCTCTCAGGGCAGCCAGTTCGCTTTCGGTTTTGATCACGGCGATCGGTGTCAGCTATTTTCTGCAGAATGCGGCACAGCTGATGTTCGGTTCGGATACCAAGATCTTCCCGGCCATGCTGACAGATGGGTCATTGAAACTGTTCAACGGTCAGCTTACCATTTCGTATCTGACCATCATAACGATCGTGACGTGTATCATCATCATGGTCGGTTTAACGACATTCATTAATAAAACAAAGATCGGTAAAGCGATGAGAGCGTGCGCTGAAGATAAAGGTGCTGCTCAGCTGATGGGTATCAATCTCAATACGACCATATCCATTACTTTTGCGATAGGCTCCGGGCTTGCTGCAATTGCTGCAGTCCTGCTTTGTTCGACCTATCCGTCTTTATCGCCGACCCTTGGCTCAATGCCTGGCATCAAGGCATTTACTGCAGCCGTTTTCGGCGGCATCGGCTCCATTCCAGGTGCCTTGCTGGGCGGGATTCTTCTGGGCATAATCGAGAATCTCACCAAGGCCTATATTTCCACTCAGCTTTCCGATGCGATCGTCTTTACGGTCCTGATCGTTGTCTTATTAATCAAACCGACCGGCCTGTTAGGCAAGAAAGAGAATGTGAAGGTGTAATATGAAGAACATTTTCGCTGATCTGTTTTCAAAAAAGAACCGCAGCAGGACTATCAGCTTCCTGATGGTCACCTGCGCATATATCCTGATCGAAGTGATCATGAATACGGTCGGTATGAGCCGTCTTTTCAAGAGCCTGCTTGTTCCGACATGCTGCTACATCATTCTGGCGCTGTCCTTGAATCTTGTCGTAGGCATATCCGGAGAACTCTCTCTTGGTCATGCCGGCTTTATGGCGATCGGTGCCTTTTCGGCTGTCATCGTTTCCGGACTTACTGTTTCCAGCATCACGAATGATATTTTAAGACTCGTTGTCTCTGCTGCGTGCGGAAGCATAATATCCGGTATTTTCGGTTTTATAATTTCGGTTCCTGTACTTAAGCTTTCGGGAGACTACCTGGCTATCGTCACCCTGGCTTTCGGCCAGATCATCAAGTCACTCATCACCAACATCTATCTTGGCTTTGATGCCAACGGAATACAGATGAGCTTTGTTACCAACACTCTTTCTCTTGAAGGGGGGAAGATGCTGCTCAGCGGTCCGATGGGTGCTACCGATACAGCAAAGATCTCCAATTTCACTTCCGGTTTCGTGATGATCCTGATCACTCTTTTTGTGATCTATTCGATGATCAATTCCCGACATGGCAGAGCGATCATGTCCGCCAGAGACAACAGGATCGCAGCTGAATCGATCGGTATCAGCATCACCCGCACCAAGACTCTGGCCTTTGTCGTGTCTTCGATCCTGGCAGGTATGGCCGGTGCACTTTATGCTTTGAACTATTCGACTCTTCAGCCGGCGAAATTTGATTTCAATACCTCGATCTTGGCTCTGGTATATGTCGTATTCGGCGGACTGGGCAATATCAATGGCACCATCGTTTCTACTGTCGTACTTTATGTTCTGCCGGAACTGCTTCGTTCATTGCAGGATTACCGCATGCTGATATACGCGATCGTTCTGATCGTTGTCATGCAGATGACCAACAGCGCAAAAATAAAGGAACTGATGGAAAAACTCGGCAAGAAAATCTTTAAGAAAGGAGAAGTCAAAGAATGAATCCTGTTCTTGAAGTAAAGGATCTCGGCATAGATTTCGGCGGTCTTACTGCCGTAAACAATCTGGATATGGAAGTATATCCTAATGAGATAGTCGGTCTGATCGGTCCTAACGGTGCCGGCAAGACTACCGTTTTCAATATGCTTACCAAAGTATACAGACCAACCAGAGGACAGATGTTCCTTGATGGCACGAATATCGAAAAGATGAATACCGTGGAAGTCAACAAGGCGGGAATCGCCAGGACTTTCCAGAACATCCGTCTTTTCAGCAACCTCAGCGTTATCGACAACGTCAAAGCGGGCATGAACAATCTTTATGAGTATTCGTTCTTTGATACGATCTTCCATACCCGCAAGCGCAACGACAATGAAAAACTCATTGAACAGAAAGCTCTCGATCTGCTTGAGATCTTCAATCTTTCTGAAATGAAGGATGTGGAGGCAAGTGCTTTGCCTTACGGCGCA
This sequence comes from uncultured Erysipelotrichaceae bacterium, assembly GCA_902803275.1. Classification (GTDB taxonomy): domain Bacteria; phylum Bacillota_I; class Bacilli_A; order Erysipelotrichales; family Erysipelotrichaceae; genus Colivicinus. The sequence goes on along the minus strand of CADCPE010000059.1, from coordinate 4,689 downwards.
CAAAGAAGACTGGAGATCGCCAGGGCTCTGGCGACCAATCCGAAAGTCCTGCTTCTTGATGAACCGGCTGCCGGCATGAATCCTCAGGAGACAGAAGATCTGATGAATACGATAAGATTTGTCAGAGACAGATTCAATATTGCGATATTGCTTATTGAACACGATATGTCTCTAGTCATGAACATCTGCGAGAGGATCTATGTTCTGAACTACGGCACACTTTTAGCGAAAGGAGGCCCTGATGAGATCAAGAATGATGAAAAGGTCATCAAGGCTTATTTGGGTGACTGATTATGTTGAAGGTTAATGATCTGGTTGTCCGTTACGGTGTGATCGAAGCGATCAAGGGCATCAGCTTTGAAGTAAATGACGGTGAGATAGTCACGCTTATCGGCGCCAACGGTGCCGGGAAGACGACGACGATGCATACGATCTCCGGTCTGCTCAGACCGTATTCCGGAACAGTTGAACTTGACGGTGTGGATATCAGCAAGGTCGCTGCCCACAAAATAGTTGAAATGGGCGTAGCTCAGTGTCCGGAAAGAAGGAGGATCTTTGCCTCGCAGTCTGTTGAAGACAACCTGCTTTTAGGAGCCTATACCCGAAACGACAAGGAAGAGATACAGAAAGATCTGCGCAATGTCTATAAGCTTTTCCCGCGTCTTGAAGAAAGAAGAAAACAGCCGGGAGGAACGCTCTCGGGCGGCGAACAGCAGATGCTGGCAATGGGCAGAGCTCTTATGAGCAAGCCCAAGATCATGCTGCTGGATGAGCCTAGCATGGGCTTATCACCATTACTGGTCAAGGAAATTTTTAGTATAATAAAAGAGATAAATGATAACGGAACATCCATACTGTTAGTTGAACAGAATGCCAAGATGGCTTTAAGCATTGCAAAGAGAGCCTACGTCATCGAAACCGGCAGGATTGTCATGTCCGGAACCGGCGAAGAACTGCTTAACAGTGAGGATATCAGAAAAGCTTACCTGGGAGGTTAGTCATGTACGTTAAAGATAATATGGTCCCTAGTCCTATTGTCATCGGACCGAATCAGTCTGTCTCTGAAGCAATTGATCTGATGTCGGAAAACAAGCTGCACAGACTTCCTGTTGTTGACGGCGCAGGAAAACTGGTAGGCCTTGTTACGGAAGGTCTGATCGCTTCCAATACGCCAAACAATACTTCGACTCTGTCGGTGTTTGAACTGAATTATCTTCTCAACAAGCTGTCGATCAAGGACATCATGATCAAGGATGTCATCACTATCGGCAAGGAAGCGCTGCTTGAAGAGGCGGCTATGCTGATGAGAAAGAATGATATCGGCTGTCTGCCGGTCACGGATGAGGAAGGCGTGCTCGAAGGCATCATCACACACAATGATATCTTTACAGCCTTCATCGACCTGCTGGGCTACAACCATAGCGGCATGCGTTACGTGATCTCCATCAAAGAGGACCGTCTGGGGGTCATTCAGGAAATTGCCAAGGTTATTGCTGATAACGATGTATCCATCTCCAACATCGCCGTATACAAAGGCACCAGAGGTATCGAGATCGTCGTCATCATCAACGGCTACAAGGATATCGCAGATAAACTTAAGGAAGCCGGATATGATGTGACGAGCGTCATAAAACTCAAACAGAAATTCTGAAGAGAACCTCCGAAAGGAGGTTTTAATATAATTTGATGTATAATTGACGAGTATGAGCAGATTGATATTCCTGGATATTGATGGGACGATCCTTGATGGTTCCAGAGGCATGCCTGACATTTCCGATAAGACCAGATATGCGATCGGGCAGCTGCAGAAAAATGGTGATCATGTTCTGATCGCTTCCGGACGCTGCAAAGGCCTGCTGTATAAACAGGTCTATGATCTAAAACCTGATGGCTTTATTCTGTGCAATGGAGCCTATGGTGAATTTGCAGGAAAAGAGATCTACAGTTACAGTTTCAAAGAAGAGACCCTTGACAGGATAAAGGAAGTCGTCAGCAGATACGAAGGCTTCTATATATTCGAGACCCTTGACAGAGCCTATGTGGAATCCATGAACGGCGTCTTGTTCAGAAGCTTTGCGGACAGCTGGAACATCAGTCCGGACTTCTTCAGCGAGGACAGGGTCATCGCTCCGATCCTGATCGCGATGATCGGTTTTAAGGATTATGCAGATTTCCCTGAAGTGATCGAAGATATCAGGGAATACGCGGATGCAATACCGCATAACGGTTTCAGCTCCTTTGATATAAACATCAAGGATGTCAATAAGGGAACAGGAGTAAAAAAGCTTCTGGAATACCTTGACATACCTAGAGAGAATGCATACTGTTTCGGCGATGGTGCAAATGATCTGGAGATGCTCAAGGAAGTAGGCCATCCCGTGACCATGGGCAACTGCGACAAGGCACTTGATGCCTATGGCTTTGAAAAAACGGCTGACGTCCTGGATGACGGAGTGTACGAATATTTGGTAAAACACAAGTTGATTAAAGCTCTTTGAGTTGATAAAATAGATTAGTATTAAAGGAGAGAAAACATGGGACTTGCGGATAAATTTAGAGATTTCATTGCTCCTGAAGATGAAGATGATGAGCAGCTGGAACTGACTCCTGAAGAAGCTGAAGCTGTATCTCCTTATGAGAGAGGTACTTTATCCGGTTCTTCAGCGATCACAGCCAATACAAATATCGTTCTATTTGAACCGAGGAATTTTGATGAGGCTGAAGAGATCGGTCATCATATAAAAAGCAAGCGTGCATGCTGTGTGAATCTGCACAGAATGCCTTCTGAATACCGTCAGAGGATCATCGACTTTTTGTCAGGTGTCGTATATGGCGTTGACGGTTCGATCAAGAAAGTCGGTGACAACGTCATCTTATGTTCACCGAAAAACCTGCAGGTTGGCGGAGACATCAACCTGAATTCTGACGAAGATTAAGCTAGGATTAAGACATGTTCAATTGATATGTGGCTTAGAGAACTGATGGCCGGTGCAAATCAGTACACAGTCATTTGAAAATCACTTATGAGCTCTGATGTCAAAAACATCGGCGTTACTCGCGTTAAGAGTTTGAGTTAAACATTAAGGTGGTACCGTGCTCTATCATGCACCCTTAGGCCACCTTTTTTATTTAAATACGGAGGATTATATGGAATACAAAGACACATTGCACATGCCTAAGACCGATTTCGAGATGAGAGGCAACCTTCCTAACAAGGAACCGCAGATATTGAAAAAGTGGCAGGATGATGACCACTATCACAAGATCCTGGAAAAAAACAAGGATAAGACTCCTTTTGTCCTGCATGATGGCCCACCTTATGCCAACGGCAATCTTCATGCCGGCACGGCTATGAACCGTATCATCAAGGACTTCATCGTCAGATCAAGAGCGATGGCCGGATACTACACGCCGTTTTTCCCGGGCTGGGATACTCACGGACTGCCGATCGAGAACGCTGTTCAGAAGCTCGGCGTAAACCGCAAGGAAGTCTCACCAAGAGAATTCAGAGAGAAGTGTGAAGAGTACGCCCACAAGCAGATCGCTCAGCAGATGGAAACCGAAAAGCGTCTGGGTCAGGTCGCTGACTATGAACATCCATATATCACTCTGCGCAAGGAATTTGAAGGACGTCAGATCAGGTCCTTTGCGAAGATGGCTCTTGACGGCATGATCTTCCAGGGACTCAAGCCGATCTACTGGTCACCTTACCAGGAGACAGCGATCGCCGATTCCGAGATCGTCTACTTCGACAGAGAAGATTCAACGATCTTCGTATCTTTTGATGTCAAGGACGGCAAGGGTGTGCTGGATGGTGATGAGAAATTCGTCATCTGGACGACCACTCCTTGGACTTTGCCTGCCAATACCGCGATCACGCTTTCTCCGGAATTCACCTATGCGGTCGTAGAGACCGAAAAGGGCAAGCTGATCGTTCTTGGTTCTTTAGTTGAAAAACTGATGGCTAAATTTGGTCTGAATGAATACAAGGTCCTCAAGACCTATAAAGGCAAGGAACTTGAATATGTCACATGCCATCATGTCCTGTATGATGACAGGGAATCTCTGGTCTGTCTGGCTGACTATGTCACTGATGAAGACGGTACCGGATGTGTCCATACTGCCGGCGGTCATGGTCTCGATGACTTCTATACAACTCAAAGGTATGGCCTGCCTACCGTATGTCCTGTTGATGAAAGAGGCTGCTTCACTGATGAAGCTCCGGAATTTGTCAGAGGCAAGTTTGTGCTTGATGCCAACAAGATCATCATCGAGAAGCTGGAGGAGAAGGGCGTCTTGATGGCGCTTGAGAAGATCACCCACTCATATCCGCATGACGACAGACTTAAGAAACCGGTCATCTTCAGAGCAACGACACAATGGTTTGCCTCAATAGAGAAGATCAAGCCACAGCTGCTTGAAGCTATAAAGAACGTCAAGTGGATCAACTCGTTCGGCGAGCTCAGGCTCACCAACATGGTCAAGGACCGCAAGGACTGGTGCATTTCCCGCCAGAGACTCTGGGGCGTTCCGATCCCGATCATCTATAACGAAGACAAGACTCCGATCATCGACAAGGATGTCTTTGAACATATCGCAAAGCTGTTTGATGAACATGGTTCAAATATCTGGTTTGAATCAGAACCAAAGGATCTGCTTCCTGCAGGTTACAGCAATCCGGCTTCGCCT
>CADCPE010000058.1 GCA_902803275.1 uncultured Erysipelotrichaceae bacterium | reverse complement strand
CAGTTTCGGCTATATGATCTACTTCTTCTTCATTGCCTGCGGCATGACCTGCTACCTGCTGGATATCAATCCATTCAATCAGCCAGGTGTTGAAGTCTACAAGAAGAAGATGTTCAAACTGCTTGGAAAAGAATAAAACAAAAAAACTCTTAGAAAAGACAAGAATCTAAGAGTTTTTATTAGGCGTGGATCTTTTATTCTTCGAATTCTATCTCTGCTGTCAGAAACTGGCTTTTTTCAAGCAGATCGTTTTTCATTCTTGGACGTTCCAGCAGATAGCTGCCTACCGTTTCGCTTAGGGCAAAGGAACCGATGATACTGAGGATCTCCAGAAACAGGTTGTCATTTTTCTGGAGGGCAAAGAACATATACAGCAGGATGAAGGCTGAACCTATTATCGCCATAACGATCATTTTCGTGTAAAGGATGCGCTGATCCCAGAGGATGTCCTGAATCTCTACCTGATAATGTGTTCTATAAAGACGCTCAACGTTTTCCTGTTCGTTCCTGTCTACTTTGTGCATAACGATTCTCAGCGGGATCGCGATTGAAAGCAGGTTTGCGCTTCTTTCAACATAGTCATAGATGGAACTGTTCAACCGACGGAATCTGCCCATCGAAACAGGATCATATAGATCACTGCCATCGACATGAATAACGGCCTTGCCGTCTTCCATGTACTCATCGAGATACTTTTGCGCATGCATGTGTATCTTCAGGCCTTCGTTGATCGCGCCAAGCAGTTCTTTTTCACGGGCCCGTGTCAGAAATCTTTGAGCCATATCTTCTCCATTCTTTCAATAAGTGATTTATTTCGATACAGCGCATGAACGTATTGAATATTCATACGCTGCGTTAAGTGATTACAGATAATGCGTCCGTCTGACGACAGCGCCAAAAGGCCTTAAGGCAAGCCTGGCGATCTTGAAGTACTGTTTACCCCATGGAATACCGATGATCGTGATGCACCACAGGCACCCGGCGAGGATCCAGCCTCCGGCGCTGATGAATCCTCCGAAAATGATCCAAAGTATATTTAATATCAGTCTCATTGAATAATCCTTTTCTGTAACTGTATTGCTGATCTATTCAGCTGATTATCATGATGACGTCAGTCTTTTTCAATGATCTTTAAGATTTCTGAAACATATTTCTCGGGATAGTTCAAAGAAAACTGCCCGTGATACATGTCAGGCAGGAAAGTTAAAGTACTTGACGGCAGCAGGGCGTTGATGGCTTTTGCGGATCTGATGATGTTCAGATTGTCTTTTGCCCCGGCATAGATGTGAACTTTCGCTCTGTTTTCTTTTAAAGAAGGTTTCAGCGAATAGAAAGAACTCCTTTTCATGAAACTGATCAGATCACTCTTTTCGATCCTGCGGGTATCACGGAAGTAATCATTGAAGAGTTCTTCTCTGATGCGCAGATTTGCGAACTGTGCCTTTGCAAAGGAAGGGTTGCTTATGAGATTGTAGCTTAAAGACAGTGATGGCCCCAGGAGCGCCCCTGTCAGGCTTGACGGCATGACATTGGCACTTTCAACAAGCGCATACCTGCAGATATCCTTTCTTTGCGAAAGCATTTCCAGCAATATCTGTCCGCCAAGGGAAAGACCGCCGATCAGCAATACAGAGCCTTTGAATCTTCTGCCGATAAAGTCTATGATCTCTGCAGCATTGTCTTCAATCGAAGTGAAATGACGATCACATCCGCCATGGCCGTCCAGGATCGGAAGGATCACATGAAATCTGTCTTTAAGAAGTTCAGCCTCATCGCGGTAGTTCCACCATGACAGACCTCCGCCATGCAAGAGGATGATCGCGTCTTTGCTGTCTGTTCCATATTCCTTGTATTGCATTATTTTTTATTTATCTCTGTCCAGTTGATCTTGTTTAAAACGTCATCATCGACAGCATTTCCTGATACGCCGTAGACATCGCCATACTGATTCTGATAGACATGATCGGCGCTGACTCCAACTTCCACATTCCTGCCGTCAGTCGTCGTATAGGTATTGACGCCTCTGATCGCTTCAGAGAAATTGCTGGAGATCCTTGAATCGGAAGCCATCTTCTTGTTCCAGGAATCCATGATGCCGTTGGAGATGCTCTGGGAATTCTGATACAGCATGTTTGTGAGCTTCTGCTGCTGGTACATGTTGCCGGCGATGTTGGCCTGAGTCTGTGCCTGATACTGTGCTGTCTGCATCGACTGCTGCTGCATCCTCTGGTTGATCATATTCGCAAACATGGCTGTCAGATCCGGATTCATTTCAAAAGTGTTGACGAATTTAAGGAAGGCTTTTCCCGCTTCGGCTTCGTTCTGTTTCGGTGCGATCATCAGGAATCTGAATTTCGAACCCCATTCGACGATCTCGCCGTTTCCGTGTCCGAGCACATTGGATCCTTTAGCGGCATTGTTTTTAGGGACGGCGCCGAAAAGCCCGGTCATCTGATTCTGATAGTGCACTTCAAAACCTTCGAAGTCGACAGCTGCCAGTACCGTGTATTCCTGCGATGCCTTCTCGCCTTTATACTTGAGCAGATAGCTTCTGCAGGTGAGATTTTCAATGCTGCACGGATAGCCGAAAGCCGCTTCGTTGTTGGCAAAAGTCTCAGCCAGGCTCGCCAGGATATTGGCATAGGCCTGAAGATTGAGATTGTAAAGCGACGGCGATTGAGCGGTGGCCTGAAGTTCCAGTCCTGAACCGAATATCGATTCCGCAAAATGTCTGATGTAGTCTTCAGGCTCCATATATGATCTGATGGATGTCTTGATGGCATTGGGATTCATGTTCACCATCTGCTTAAGCATGGCACTTCGGTAATCGAGGTATTTTTCTTCCGAGATCACGAAGATACTTATCTGTCTGGCCTGATCGATCGCATGTGCCGACCAGGTGAACGGGACATGGTCAGACTGAAACTGATTGTTCAGCATTCCGCCGATCTGAAAGCTTTCATCAAGTTCGGCCCTTCCCAAAAGTATGTTGTTCTGTTGATCATAAAATTCACGTATAGGCATAATAGTACCCCCTAATCTAATTATATTTTATCCCTTCACTTGAAGGGATGACACCAGAAATCGTTTCTGAAACATCACTGCCGGCGATGAAAACGGCAGCATTTTTCTTATCCGGAAAGAAATAATAAGGAATTTCACGCTTTTACGGACATAATGATTAGGAGGTTTCAGATGGTAAAAAAGATTCTTAAGACAGCTGTACCTGTGATCATGATCGGACTGAGTCTCTTTTTCTCTTTAAATGCATATCTGACTTACAGACAGGACTATGTCGAGGTATATGTGGCCAGCCATAACCTGAGCCAGAGGACCAGGATCGAAATGCAGGATCTTGAATTGAAGAAACTGCCGAAGCAGTACCTTAGTGCGGATATCTATACCGGCAGTGAAGAGATCCTGGGCAAGTATGTGAAGCTTTCATGTCTTATTCCCAAGGGAGCTTTTTTCTACAGGGGTTTCCTGCAGGACAGCATCAAAGATCACTCACATACCCTGTTAAGGGAAGGGGAAGTCAACTATGATATCTATACCTCAGAGGTTAAAGTCAATGCCGGGTCTTTGGATGTTGGAATGTATGTGGATCTCTATCTGAGCATTGGAAGCAATCACGAAAGGCCTGCAAGCGGTCTGCTGATGGAGAACTGCCGGATCACGGGACTGTTCGATTCTCAGGGCAAGATGATCCAAAGCTATGACACCAGCAGCAGAGCGGCGATCATTTCCCTTGCGATCATGAAAGAGGATGTCGCATATCTCAATAAGGCTTTACTGGTCGGAAATGTCAGCGTCATCGTCAACAGCACTGCCTACGCCGTGAACTCATCGAGTCATCTGATAAAGGATTCTGAAGTTTTTATGTATCTTCAATAATGTTATGATTGAAGGGTGAAAAAATGGATGAAACTGCTGGTCCTGCTGCTGTGGATGGGACTGATCTTCTTCTTTTCCGCTCAGCCGGCACCTGAATCGGAAGAAACTTCAAATCTGGTAGCCGAGATCGTCTATAAGATCTATTCTTTCATCATGGCAGGAGGCGTCCATCTTACTTCAGGTGAATTCATGGCCAGATACATTCAGCCGATCAGAAAGCTGGCGCATTTTAGTGAATTCATGGTTCTCGGGATCCTGATCTTTATCAACATCATCGAATACCGCAAAAGAAATGTCTGTCTTATTTCATTCATGCTTGGCTGTCTTTATGCCGTGAGCGACGAGATCCATCAGCTGTTTGTGGAAAACCGCTACTGTTCGATCTATGACATGGCGATAGACAGCGCCGGCTGTCTGCTTGGAATCATACTTTGCCATCTGTTCTATGAAAGATGGAAAAAAGCACACTGATATTACTCTGTCTGTTTTTATGGGGATGCAACCACAAGAGCGCATCCTGTGTCAGATTCAATGGCAATGATCAGATAAGCATTGAAATAAAAGCACTCAACGATGATATTGAGAGCATCGAAGTGAGTGAAGTTTTTGAACTGCCTTATGAGCTCATTTCCGATAACGAGGAGTTGGAAAGATTCAAAAAACAGCTTGATGCCTCGTATCATTTTGAAGAAAACCGTCTGATCAGAAGATATGCGATCGTTCTGGATGACAGGTATTCCTTCATGAATACTCTGCGAAAGCTCGCAAAGGAGCACTACAGTTGTGAACAGTGAGATGATGCCAAGAGAAAAGGCTTTGAAGTACGGCATCGCGACACTGAGCGACATTGAACTGCTGGCCCTGGTCATCAAGTCGGCGTACAGAGACAAGGATGTCTTTGAACTGTCCAAAGACGTGATCGAAAAGGCCGGCTGCTTTAACGATCTGCTGACTCTGTCCTATGAAGAACTTGTAAGCATCAAAGGCATCAAGCAGGCCAAGGCCATGGAGATCCTGGGGATCCTGGAGATCTCAAGAAGACTCTCGAAGATCGACAAAGTTTCACAGCCGCAGATAAGCAGTCCTGAAAAGCTTGTCGAATATCTGCGCTTTTCACTGGCTTATTCCCAGCAGGAGGAATTCTTTGTCATCTTTCTGAATAGCGGGGGCAACGTGATAAGATCGGAAGTCATGTTCAGAGGCAATTCCAGCAGTGCTGTGGTGGGAATCGATGAGATATTGCGCAAGGCGTTGCTTCTGAAAGCCAGAGGACTGATCGTGGCGCACAATCATCCAAGCGACAACTGCATGCCCAGCGATGCGGATATCGATCTCACATCAAAGCTCTACAGTTCCTGCAGCATGATGGGCCTGATCATGCACGATCACATCATCATCTGCCGTACGGACTATTTTAGTTTTAAAATGCATAGTATGTTAAAATGATGGATAGTATGAAAAAGATTATGCTTGTTGTGCTGTGCTTTGTTTTGTGGGGCTGTGCTTCAAAGATCGACATCCAGTCAAGGATGGATGAGGTTTTTGCTGAAGACATGAGCAAGAAGTTTTTCCGCAAAAACAACTACAGCGAATATATCGACTACTATACCCCTAGTGATGTTCACGAGATCGGCACCGACACGTTAAGCACCACTTATGAATACAGCAATGCCCGGATCATCATGAATGTCAATGTTGCAGGCATCATCTCGGCCAAATACTACCCTGAAACCGTTTTTCTGGATGAGGGTTTCTTTGATCAGGCCAGACTGGTATATCAGCACACAAGCGAATTCCTCAACGCCAACGAGGCCTATGATGTCTACAGATATCTGGTCTATGAATACGAAGACCGCTATCTGACCTGCTTTTTGAGCAGAGATCTTGTTTTCTACGGCTATTGCGATGAATTTGATCTCCCCGGAATGAGCAGCAAGATCCTGCAGATGGCCAAGTCCGCCAATGTCAAAAGCGAGGATGTCGTAATCAACTATTCTTCAAAGGATGTCATCGACTACGAGAAGAAACAGGTCAACCTTTTTGAGACGACCATGCCGGTCAACGGCAACATCAATGATTTCCTTATCCCGTCTTCAGATTCATCTGTGGAATAGTCAAAAATGTTGTAGAATTAATTAAAGAGGAAATCAATGAAGAAGGATATCAAGAAAAAATTCATCGACATACTGTTTGAACCCGATGAGAATGATAATGAAGTAGAGATCTACGATGAACCGGAAAAGCCTAAGCAGAAAGCAAAGAAATTCGATGCCGACAGCAATACCGCAGTAAACGCCAGGGATTTTCTTTACAAGAAAGGCGAGCAGTCGGCTTTCATCGATCTTGATCCGCCAAAGAAGATCGAAAGGAAAGTCATCGCTACTCCTGATGGCGAATATGAATTCTCTTCACAGATCTCGCCGATCTTCGGCATAATCAAGGAAAACGAATACAAGATGTCGACAAAGACCGATCCTGATACAAAGATCGTAAACAAGCCTGATTCATCACATCTTGAGATCGTCACCTCACCGATCTACGGCTATGCCAAGCAGAATGAAACCCAGTACAACTACAATGAGTATTTTGAAGATACCAGTGAACAGGAACTTCACGAACTCCTTGATGATGATTTTCCACAGGATCATACCTATGATGATTTTGCGGATGACGAAGAAATAAATCTATTCAATTACAGAGAGGACTGACGATGTATTACTTTATCGGCATTAAAGGTACAGGTATGGCATCTTTGGCAGTTATGCTTCACGATCTGGGAAACGAAGTATGCGGTTCCGATCAGCCGAAGCATTTTTTTACGGAAGATGAGCTTGTAAAGCGCAATATCACGATTCTGCCTTTTGATGAGAACAATATCAAACCGGAATATACAGTCATCATCGGCAACGCCTTTCTGGAGGACTTCCCGGAAGTTATAAGAGCCAGAAAACTGTGCAGGTGCTACAGATACCATGAGTTTTTAGGCGAGCTGATGAAGAACTACAAGTCGATCAGCATCTGCGGTTCTCATGGCAAGACGACGACGACGACCATGGCCAAGACCGTTGTCGGCAGATTCAAAAACACCGGCTATCTGATCGGTGACGGGGAAGGGTATCTCAGCAAGGACAGCGAGTACCTGTGTGTGGAATCGGATGAATTCCGCAGACACTTCATTTCCTACTATCCGGAGTATGCGATCATCACCAATATCGAGATCGACCATGTCGACTATTTCAAGGATGAGATCGACTATTTCAACGCATACCAGGAATTCGCAACTCATGTCAAGGATGCGCTGTTCTACTATGGCGACGACAAGTGGTGCAGGAAACTTGAATTCACCTGTGATGCCTACAGCTTCGGTTTTGAAAAAGACAATGACTATTATCTGGAGAATCTTGAATCGACCAGTGAATACTCGGCTTTTGACTTCATGTTCAGAGGCAGAAAACTCTTTCACTATGTGCTGCCGTTTGTCGGCGATTACCTGCTGATAGATGTCATGGGTGTTCTTGCGCTTGCCGATCATCTAGGTTTCGACTATGCCCTGACGATGGAGGCCCTGCAGGAATATCATGGTCCAAAGAGAAGATATGTGGTCGAAGAATACAGGGATACGATCTTTGTGGACGATTACGCCCACCATCCGACCGAAGTCAAGGTAACGCTGCAGGCTTCCAGAAAGCGCTACCCTGAGCGCAGGATCATCGCCATCTTCAAGCCGCACAGGGCTTCAAGAGTCAAGTATTTCGCTGAACAATTCAGGGATGCGCTGCTTAACGCAGATGAGATCTACCTGCTGGACTTCACCTCGATAGATGACAAGCAGGACGGAACGGATATCGATATAGCTTATCTGGCCGATATGATCCCGGGCAGTCATATCCTTTCAGAAGATGAAAAAGGGGCGGCAGAACTGGCTCAATACAAGGGTGAATGTCTGGTCTTCATGTCCAGCAAGGACATCTACAATATCGCGAATATGGTCAAAGAGCTCATGTAGCTCTTTTTGTTTTGTAAAGGCATACACGATTATTGTAAACATTTTCATAAAATTGTAGAATACAGGTGAGGAAGGTGACTTTATGGATAGTTTTATTGTAGCTTTGAGAAACCTGTGTAATGAGATCATGCCTATTTTAGGGGCGGTATGTTTGGTCTGTGTGATCATCTTGCTGATTAAAACAATCAAGGTAATGGAAAGCGTCGATGCAACACTGATAAAGACTCATCCATCAATCGATCTTTTAGATCAGTCTATGGAGAAACTTCAGGCACCTTTGGATACGGCAGTAAAGGTTTCTGACGTTGTCGATAAGGCTACCGACGCAACCGTTGAAGCGGCTAAGGAAGCCAAGGATTTCATCGTCAGGAATGCCGGTGATATTAAAGATAAAGTTATGTCATATGTCAATGATATCAAGCCATCCAAGGAAGAAACTGATGATGAACTTAAGGAAGTAGACCCAGGAGATATTATCGGAGGATAACCGTGGATAACAATACAGCTTATGAATATTTGAGCGGACTTACCGCTGATCTGGATGAAAAGATCAGAGGACTTGATCTGGCCGTTTCCTCTGTCGACCAGAGCGTAACTGAAAAAGCGATGCTGATCAGAGATAAAGCTGTCGGCATACTTAATAACGTTAAAGAAAAAACAGTTGATCTGTCTGAAGCGATAGCCGATAATGATGAACTTTTCTCAGCTATCAAAACCATTGAAGAAAAAGCGGATTCTTTATACAGCGAAGCAAT
>CADCPE010000057.1 GCA_902803275.1 uncultured Erysipelotrichaceae bacterium | reverse complement strand
GGCGTAAGACTTGGTTTCACGATCGATGAAAGGATCGCTGACGGTTTCTATTTCGCCAGATCGATCGAGATACTGAAGCTGTTCCTGCAGGAACCTGAACTGCTGGAAAGACCTTTGAATGAAAAGCTTTCTGATGAACTTTGGGCGAGAGTAACAGCTAAGAAATGATTTCTTTATCGGTAATGATGATGTCCATTCGGACATCATTTTTATCGGTTTCTATCGATTCAAGCTTCTGTTCAGCAAAAGCCACACCGATCTTGAGACCTTCATAGAATTCAAGGTATCGGTCATAATATCCGCCGCCGTATCCCAGGCGGTTTTTGTTTTCGTCAAAACCAAGTACGGGAACGATGATCACATCGATATCCGAACTGTCTAAAAGGATCGCGTCATCGGGATCCGGTTCTTTGATTCCGTAACTGTTGGTAATGAATTCATTGCCGTTAGGAATCCAGGCATCCATGTATTTGCCTCCATATATCACGGGCAAAGCTGCTTTGAATCTTTCGTTGATCATTGAGATATCCACTTCGCTGTTGAATGGACAGTATGAAAAGATCGTCTTTTCTTCCAGATAGGGCAGAAGTTTATTGCAGATGATCTCAGATTTTTCTTTTCTTTCATTTTCAGAAAGATCATTTCTTTTCTGAAGACAGATCTTTCTTAATTCTTTCTTATCAGTCATTGTTTCTTTCCATTAGCGAATATATGCATCCGCAGTAATTCTGATGATAGAGGTTGAGCTCCTTGTTCATCCTTTCGTTTCTGGTAATGCCGTCATCTTTTTTGAAGTCGGCATATAGATATGTCGTATTCGGATACAGCTTCTGCAGTTCCTCCCCGATCTCATTTATCCAGTTCGCATTCTTGCGGTTGGATATCGACATCACGGTCGTACAGTAGGCGTAGCCGTGCCTGCTGGCATATCTGAATGTTTCTTCCATTCTCAGCCTGTAGCAGATCCTGCATCTTTTTCCGCCTTCAGGTTCATCTTTGAATACTGACAGTTTCTTGGTGTATCCTTCGTTGTCATAGGCATCGACGATGAGCTTTATTTCCGGATCGTCAAGATGCTTGAGGTAGGTCTTCAGGGCCTCAAGTCTTCTTTCAAATTCCTCATAGGGATAGATATTGGAATTGGAGAAGAAGATGCTTATTCTGAAATACTTTCTAAGATATATCAGAGGATAGACCGAACATACGCCGCAGCAGATGTGGATCAGAAGTTCCGGTCTGCCTTTGAGCTCGCTTAGCTGCTGGTAGTGTTTCTGCAGGTTATTCATTGTCTATGAACATGGAATCGCCAAAGGAGAAGAAGCGATATCTGTTTTCGATCGCTGTCTTATAGGCGCTAAGGATCATCTCTCTTGAACACAATGCCGCGATCATCATGATGAGCGTCGATTTAGGCAGATGGAAATTGGTTATCTGGCAATCGATACTCTTGAATTCGTAAGGAGGGTAGATGAAGATCGAGGTATCACCCGAACATTCTTTGAATTCCCCGTATTTGTTTATGATCGTTTCCAGGGTCCTGGTCGAAGTCGTGCCTACTGCAATAATGCGGCGTTTTTCCTTCTTGGCCAGATTGAGACGATCAGCTGTATACTTTGACATCGTGTAGTATTCCGAGTGCATCTTGTGGTCTTCGACATTTTCTTCCTTGACCGGCTTGAAGGTCCCCAGTCCTACATGCAATGTAACATCTAGAACTTCGATGCCTTTGGCTTTTATTTTTTCAAGCAGTTCATCAGTAAAATGCAAGCCGGCTGTAGGGCAGGCAGCTGAACCGTTGACCTGGGCATAGACATTGTTGTAGCGGCTGTTATCCTTCAGTTTCTCGTGGATATACGGCGGAGTCGGCATCATGCCTACTTCATTCAGGACTTCTAAGAATATGCCTTCATAGTGCATCAGAAAGACTCTGATCCCTTCATCCCTTCTTTCGACACATTCACCATACAGCTTGTCGGAAAACTCGATGATCGTCCCGGTCTTGATGGCCTTGGCGTTGCCGCACAGGCACTCGCATAGATTTCCTTCGATCTTCAGAATCAGTACCTCAACTTTAGCCCCCGTATCCTTCTTGGTGCCATAGAGCCGGGCCGGAATGACCTTGGAGTTGTTTCTGACCAAAACATCACCGGGCTTGAGATAGTCGATGATATCATAAAAATGTCTGTGTTCGATCTCGCCTGTATTCTTATGCAGGACTAGCAGGCGGGATTCATCTCTTTTATCAGTCGGATGCTGAGCGATCAGCTCTTCCGGCAGTTCAAAATCAAAATCGGATAGTTTCATCAGAATCCTCTCTCATCAAAACCATATTTCTTAAGTGTTTCTTCTTTGTATTCCAGGAATCTGTCCTGACTGATGGCATCGCGGATGCCTTCCATGAATCTGATCAGAAAGCGCAGATTGTGGATCGACATCAGTCTGTTTCCCAAACCCTCATCATTTCTGAACAGATGGTTCAGATAGGCCTTTGTGTATTTTCGGCAGCATTCGCAGTCGCATTCAGGATCAAGAGGAGAGAAGTCTTCCTTGTAGATGTTCTTCTTGATGTTGATGCGTCCCCTGGAAGTCATGAGCGTTCCATGTCTGGCGATCCTGGTAGGCAGGACACAGTCAAACATATCGACGCCTCTTTCCACTGCTTCAAGAATATCGTTTATTGCACCGATACCCATTTCATATCTTGGCTTATCTTCAGGAAGATACGGGATCGTATAGTCCAGCATCTTGTAATGGGTTTCCTTGCTTTCACCGACAGAAGTGCCGCCGATCGAATAGCCATCAAAATCCATTTCCACGAGCTTTTCCGTGCAGTACTTCCTCAGATCCGGGAACTCGCTTCCCTGCACTACACCAAACAGAGCCTGGTTTTTTCTGGCGTGGGCAGCCTTTCCTCTTTGTGCCCAGCGAAGAGTCCTGTCAACGGAATCCTTCACATATTCGTAGGAGCTTGGATATGGGATACACTCATCAAAGGAAATGGCGATATCCGATCCGATAGCTTCCTGGATGTGGATCGAATCTTCCGGGGACATGAACAGCTTTGAACCGTCAAGATGTGATTTGAAGGAAACGCCTTCTTCGCTTATCTTGCGGCTGTCAGCCAGTGAAAAGACCTGGAATCCGCCTGAATCGGTCAGGATCGGACCGTCATAGTTCATGAATTTATGAATGCCTCCCGCTTTGATCAGGGTCTCCGGACCCGGTCTGAGCCAAAGGTGATAGGTATTGCCCAGTATGATCGATGCATGGATGTTCTTTATATCATCGCTTGAAAGGAACTTGACTGTGGCCTGCGTTCCTACCGGCATGAAGACCGGGGTATCGACGATCCTGCCGAAAACGTTCAGTTTTCCTAAACGGGCTTTACAGTTCTTGTCCTGGTGAACAAGTTCGTATCTGAATTCGTTTTTTTCCATACCTTATTATCATAACATATACGTGTTATACTAATTTTATGAGATCGAAAGAACTGAAGACTCATAATCTGCCAAGCGAAAACATGGTCCTCGCCCAGATCGATGCGAAACCCAGTTTTCTTTTTATGATCCTGATCCTGATGGGCCTGGCCTTCTTTGTCTTTGATCATACGAATCCCTACGGAGTCTTTGTGACGATCGTCGCCATCATCGCTATGATCTATAGGCCCAGAGTCGTAATGATGGAATTCTATCAGGACTATCTGGTCATGTACAACAAGGCCGACAAGACCAACTGTGTGCTGATCTATTATGATGAAGTAGCTTCCTGGACCTATGTCTGGGGTGCCAACCGTGACTTCCTTCTGGTTGAACTCTCTGACGGAAACGAAGAGATCATCGAGGCTTTTTCCAAGACGATCTTTGAAAGCAATATGAACAGATTTTTAAGAAATAAACACAAAAAACAATGAGAATCGTAGCTTTGGATTTTGAAACAGCGAATCAGTCGATGGCATCGGCCTGTTCCCTTGGCATCGCAATATATGAAGAAGGAGAGATAGTTGATAACTTTGAATGGTATTTCAAGCCATATCACCGTTACAACTTTTTTACTAATACTCATATTCACGGCATCAGCAAGGAAGACGTTCAGAATGAGAATGAATTCGTCTTCTATTATGAAGAACTTGAGGAGATCCTCAAAGACAGCGTGATAATTGCCCATAATGCCATGTTTGATATAACAGTGCTCAATTCCATGTGTGATGTCTACGGATTGAATCATTTCACCAATAAGTATCTTGATACGGTAACTCTTTCAAGAAGGGTATATCCG
The DNA here is from genome assembly GCA_902803275.1 of uncultured Erysipelotrichaceae bacterium. GTDB lineage: Bacteria > Bacillota_I > Bacilli_A > Erysipelotrichales > Erysipelotrichaceae > Colivicinus. The sequence goes on along the minus strand of CADCPE010000057.1, from coordinate 1,477 downwards.
GAACTGTACAACCACAAGCTCAATACAGTCTGCGAATATCTTGACATCGATCTCTCACATCACAACGGCAAGTCTGATGCGATGGGTTGTCTGATGATCCTGCTTAGAGCGATGGAAAAATACGGCATCTATGAACTAGATGAACTGCTTCGGAAACTGAATCTCAATCTCAGGACAAATATGTAAGAAATTTTCATTTTTTTGAAATTGTTTACAAAGGAAATGTAAAGTCTTATAATTGTAGAAAACATACTGAGGTTTTTAGAATGAAAGAATTTGAAAACAACGCTTATTTCTGGCAGAAAGTAGATACACTGTATTCTTCCGGAGATTTCAAAGTCAAACACAAAAAGGGCAGTGCCCACAAGCACTATCCGTCGCTTACCTATCCGTGTGACTATGGCTATGTGGAGTCATTGAGCGATGAAAGCGAATCATCAGTGGAAGTATTCAGATCAGACGGGGGAAATACCGTTGATTGCATAGCTGTCTGTGCCGATATCATCAACAAGCGTTTTGAAGTTAAGGCGATGGTCGGTCTTAGTGAAGAGGAACTGGAAGAAGTCCTGCATTTCCTAAACTGCACCGATTATCAGAAGACTGTCCTGATCAGAAGGGGAAAACAGATACCTTCATGGGGCGAAACAGAGTAGTCTATGACTACTTTTTGTTTTAGAATAAAGATATGGAAAAGAAAAAAGAGTTCATTATAAACGTTGCATATATTGCTGTGATCTACGGTATCGTCTATTTTTCCGTCAATTATCTGATCGGATTGCTGCTGCCGTTTATCATGGGCTTTCTTTTTGCCTATTTTGCAGTAAAAATAAGCAGAAAACTGTTCAGGAATAACAAGAAGCTTTACCGCTTCCTTACTCTTTTGCTGATCTATCTTCTGATCCTGCTGGTGATAAGCATGCTGGTAGGACTTGGCGTAAACAAGATCGGTGATTTCTTAAGCACTCTGCCAAGCTTCTACAAAACTACCTTTGAACCTTATCTAGAAAGTATCGAGCAGAGCATGTATCAGTTTAACCACAATCTGCCTGTTGATATCTCTTCATACATCGACAAGCTGACTGATGGCCTGTTTGCCAATCTGCGTACGATCCTGTCCTCTTTTGCGGGCGTGATCGTAAATATCACCAAGTCGACCATTACCAATGTGCCTAGCTTCCTGATCTCAGTTCTGGTCACGGTCATTACTTCATTCTATATCGTCTTTGACTATGAGGATCTTCTGACCTGGGTCAAGGCCAACCTTCCTGAAAAGACTTTGAGCGTACTTTATGAGATCAAAGATTTCTTTGAGAATGTCCTTTTGAAGATACTCAGCGCCTACGGTTCTATCTTAGGCATCACTTTCATTGAACTGTGTATCGGCCTGACGATCATCGGCATTTCCAATTCTCCGATGTGGGCATTCCTCATTGCTTTCCTGGATATTTTCCCGGTCCTTGGTGTCGGAACGGTCCTG
>CADCPE010000056.1 GCA_902803275.1 uncultured Erysipelotrichaceae bacterium | reverse complement strand
GAGAGTGTTCAGCTTGTGATCCCAGATGATGTCGTTCGCATCAGAGAGGCTGATACCATCCTGGGCAGTAATGAGTTTATCTAACGGGGTCATGAATTCTGAAACCTTGGCATTCAACGGAGTTCGAGAAATGCGGTAATCTCTCGAAGTCACGATACCCAACAGCTTTCCGTATCTTGTTCCATCATCGGTTACTGCGAATGTCGAGTGGTTGTTTTCTTCTTTTATTCTCAAGACATCAGCCAGCGTATCATCCGGCTTGACGTTTGAGTCGCTTGGAACAAACCCGGCTTTATATGACTTGGCTCTTTCAACCATGGAAGCCTGTGACTCGATCGGTTGAGCTCCAAAGATGAACGAGACGCCTCCTTCGGCAGCCAGAGCGACAGCAAGTCTGTTTCCGGACACTGACTGCATAATCGCAGAAGTCATCGGAATATTCATGGTGAGAGACGGTTTGCTTCCTTTCTTGAAACGCACCAGAGGTGTTTTCAAGCTGACGTTATCCGGTACACATTTCTTGGTGGTATGACCCGGTATAAGCAGATATTCATTGAATGTGTGTGATACTTCGTTCATTAATTTTGCCATTATAACCCTCCTGAATTAACTATATTATAGACTAATTTATTTTCTTGTCACTGATAGTCAAGAGAAGATTCAGAATAATTCCCGATATGGCGGCGCAGGCGACGCAAGGAACACCGATATTGAAAAGCGGGATCGTTCCGCCGAACGTGTATTGACCACCTAAACCGACAATGCAGATGAGGGCGATGACGGCGATGTTCTTTGAGTCAAACATCGAAACGCCTTTATCGATAAGAATCGCAATCCCTTGTGCAGCGATCGCACCGAAACAGTACACTTCGATACCGCCTATCACGGCCAAAGGTATTCCGTAGATGATTCTGATCAAAGGCGTGAAACAGGATATGATCATCGCAATGATCGAAGCAACACCGAGCACTCTTACCGAGAACACCCTGGTGATCGCCATCGTTGAGATGTTTTCGCCATAGTTGGTACCGGCAGGTCCTCCTACAAATCCTGATATCATATCGCACAGGCCGTCTCCGACCAGATTGTCTCCCAGCAGCGGGATCAGATCATATCTTTTTGCCTTCTTCTCTTTTGCCAGATCATTTACGTAGATATCCAGCTGATACATATGGGCAGTCGATTCCGGAATGGTTGCGATCGCTATCGGCATGATCCCTGCCAGTGCGTTCCACGAGAATTTCGGCAGGGTGAAAGCCGGCAAGGCAAAGATATTTCCATTGCCCAGCCTGAAAGAAGAAGCGGCCAGCGCCTCGGGCGGTACGCTTCTGAAAAAGTTTATTCCGAAAACCAGATGTATGATTAAGGCTGCCGCACAACCGCTCAGCACACCAAGAAGCAGTGGAAGCTGGCTAAGCAATCCTTTCAGGTATCTTGCATATAGACAGGTTGATAGGAAAGTGATCAGCCCTATCATCAGCCACATCGCTGCCTGCGTGCTTCCTTTTTCTACAATCATGCCGTTAACAGCGTTTCCGATACCGACAAAATCGGACATGGCACTACCAGCCAATGTCAATCCGATGACCATCGATACCGATCCGGTGATCGAAGCCGGCAGGAATTTTTCGATCTTATCTACACCGGATCTTTTGGCAATGATGCCGGCAGCGATCGAGACAAAGCCGGACATCATGATGCCGAACTGGGCCTTGGAGATCAGCTCGGCAGGAAGGATACCGGTAGCCTGCCAGGAAGCGATCTGCTCTTGACTTCCTTCGGCCAGCGCCATGGCACTGACTGCAGAAAGGTAGGAAAACGATGATCCGTAGTATAAAGGGATCCTTCCTTTGGTGATCAAAATAAAACACAGGGTTGCAAGTCCAGAAGCGAAAATGGTAGTGGAGACTTGAAACCCTGTGATTAATGCGACAGTGATAGTGGCTGGAAACATTACGATTACCTGCTGAAGTGCGTAAAGTAACAGCCTTCCTAAACTTGGTACTTCATCCGGCAAGTACCCGATCCTTGTGTTTTTGACAGTCATATTTTTTCCCCTTTTTTCAAATGAGCTGTAAAGAAAAGTTCTCCCGATCCGGAGAACTTCATCTTCTTCTTCATAAGTTTCTGTTCCTCCGGAACAAAACTCATTTTTTCTATACTAACAAATCATGGTGCTCTGTGCAACAGTTTTTGAACGTTTTTTATTTCATGAGATGTTTAAACTGCAATGAGAGTTCGGTTATATCATCAAACTGCGGTGCGCCTTCATAGAAATTCTCTACATCCTGTTTGATGTTTTCGCACAGCGTCATGGAATCTTCGCCGATGTGTTCGTTGATGCATTCCTGAAGTCTTGCTTCACCGTAGAGTTTCTTGTCGATGTTTGTCGCCTCGACAACGCCATCAGTATACAGGAAGATCTCATCTCCCGGTTCCAGCGTGGTCCTTTGTTCCTCGTAGGCAACGCCTTCCATGCCTGCCAGGACAAAACCAGGCGGACCCTGCAGATATTCGAAGATGCCGTCTTTTCTTCTCAGCAAAGGCGGATTGTGTCCGGCGTTGGCGTATTTGAGTTCACCGCTCCTCAGATTCAGAAAACCGATCCAGGATGTGACAAACATGCCTGCATCATTGCCGTCACACAGTTCATAGTTGGCATTGGTAAAGATATCAGCGACATTGATCTTGTTTTCCGCAAAGGTCTTGATGATGGACTTGGCTCTCATCATGAACAGCGAAGCCGGTATGCCTTTTCCGGCAACATCCGCAATCAGAAAGACCAGCGTTTCATCATCGATCATATAGAAATCATAGAAATCGCCGCCCACTTCCTTGGCCGGATCCATGATGGCATAGATATCGAATTCGCTTCGATCAGGAAAAGCCGGAAAGATCGTCGGCAAAGCCGAGATCTGGATCTCCTTGGCGTATCTCAATTCTGTATCGATCCTCTCGTTGGCTTCGGCGATATACCTCTTCAAGGCGTCGACCGTGGTATTGATGCCGTCTGAAAGCAAAGAGAACTCCTTCGTGTTTCTGACATCGACCACTGTATCGAGATTGCCTTCAGTGATCGTTGAAAGCGAGTCATTTATCATATGAATGCTTTTAACGATACCGTTTTTGATAATAAGATAGATAGCTACGAACAGCGCTCCGAAGACCTCGGTCTGCAGCAGGACATTCAGATAGATCGACATGTCTTTAGAGAATTCGGCTTCGTCTTTCGGGATCGCTGCGAGGATGGTATAGTTTTCAGCATAGGCGATCATATAGTAATAATCTACGTTGTTGAGCAATCCGTTATACATGACGTACTCTTCGTCGTTGTTTGTATCGTAATCGACAACGTTGTAGTACTTGTTGGTCACAAGAGGCGAACCCTTGGTGGCGGAAACGATCTGATATCCTCTGTCCAGTACCAGCAGTGAACCGGTCTCGCCGACGTGGCGGTTGGTAGCGATGCTTTTCAGGGATTCCTTGATCTCATCGGACATATAATACCCGTCGTATGCCACCTGCACAAAACCGGTCGGTGTCTTTACGCCGCTGTATTTTTTATATATGGTTTGATCTTTTGCGGTAGGCATGAAGGCTTGAACCATTTCGTTTGGTCCATCTTCTTCCAGAAGTACCATGAATTCAGCCGACTGTTCACCGGCTTTTGCCATATCAAATCCGATGTCCTCAGCAACTGAGGAAGCGATTATGATCCCGTCTTTGTTGACGACACAGATCTCATCGACCAGATATTTGTTTTTAAGTTTTTCAAGATCGGCATTCGGATCTTCGATAAGATCGTTGGCAACCAGCCGGTTTACTTGCAGGATGGCCTGGTCGACCTGGTCGATGATCTCTGATTCGACATCCGTAAGGCTCAGATTGAGCAGCTCAAGAGTATCATCTGTTGAGATCCTTTTTTGAATACCGTAGCCGATGAGGGTTGTGGTGATAAAGGCAAAAAGCACTACGAGGATCTGATAATGCAGGAACTTGACCGAGATCGAAGGTGTCTTGTCGTTATCGAAAGCGTGGCGCTTGTCCAGCTGTTTGGTTATGAGCACTGCCACACCTACAGATATGGTATTGATCAGGACCATTGGGATCGTGCAGGCGCGAACATAGTTGAAAGCGGTTTTTATATCGTTGATGTTGGTGAAGAAGATCATCAGCATGTGGAACGATTCCGCAACCGCAGCGGCGACCATGGCGTGATCATAGTTCGGGCTTTTGTCATCAAAAAGTCTTTTTCTGGTTACAGCCGCCAGAAGACCGGATGTGACTGTAGCGATCGAGCACGCCGTTCTGGTATAGTAGCCTCCACCCCAGTAGACACAGAACCACCTTTCGACACCGCCGATGACCCCTGAGATGATACCGGCCCACGGACCGAAGATCAGTCCGGCGCAAAGCGGCGCTGAATCACGGACGTTGATGATGGCTCCGTTGAACGGTACGCCGTATTCGGTCGCCAGTATGGCAAGCAGACCGAAAACGATTCCGGCGATGATCTGTTTCTTTATATAAGGGACATCCTTGTATTTTTTACCGGTAAAAACAAGCTGCAAGATGAGGCTTGCCATGATAGGTAAACTTGCGATAACAATCAGGGATAATGCTGTGTCCATGCCTTTATTCTACTATTTATTTCGGTATTTTTTGTTACTAAAGAAGTATGCCGCATACGTTATGCTGGCGATGGTCCACGACAGCGGGAAAGCAAAGATCGAATATGGAGCTTCCGGTTGCGGAAAGAACAGGATATAAGCGATCCTGGTAAAGCAGATCGTGACGATCGCAATATACATTATCGCTTTGGCGTCTCCGCAGGCTTTGCATACGGATGACACCGATTCAATAAACGTATATGTGAAGTAGCTGAGCGACACTATCGTCAGCATTCTTATGCTCAAAGAAAGCACGTTCGGATCATTTGTGAACAGGGTCAGTGCCTTGTCTTTGATCATGTAGAACAATCCGCCTAAGAAGATCCCGCCGACAAACTCCATTATCGATGCACAATAGAAGATCTTTCTGACTCTTGATATGTTCCGGTTCCCGTAATTCTGTCCGGCCATGGTGATGGTCGATGTACTGACTGCACTTGAAAAGCACCAGAACAGATTATCGATATTCACATAGGCGCTGTACGCCGCAACCGCATCTGTTCCGAAATCATTCAGTTTTCTCTGAATGAAGGTCGAAGGTATCGCGAACATCATGCTTTGAAGGGCAAAAGGAACGCCGATCGAAAAGATCTTTCTGAGGTCTTCCTTTTCATAGCCGAAGTCTTTCAAAGAAAACTGATAGACATCGCTCGTATATCTGAAGATGATCAGGATCACGATCGCACAG
>CADCPE010000055.1 GCA_902803275.1 uncultured Erysipelotrichaceae bacterium | reverse complement strand
TTCTTTTTCTCTTCCTTGATGTTGACAGTCTTTTCCGCAAGCGGATAGTACTGGTTTTTCGCTGATCTGGCACGTGCAACAGCGCCATTGAGCTTCTTGGCCAAAGACTTTTCATCATCGGCCGCCGTCAGCATCACCATCGAAGAACCGACGCTCTTTTTATCTGCCGCATAGACTTTTATCGTTGCCGAATCGATCTTCACTGCTCTGTTGATCTCAAGATGGTCAAGGACATAGAACAGTTCTCTGGAATCCTTGTTTATGATTGTGAGTTCGTAATCGGAAATTTTCTTATTGGCCTTCAAGACCTTTATGATATCGTTCTTCTTCATTAGCCTAACTTCGCCTCCGCCTTCAAATATGGTCCGCCATCGGAAACATAGACCCATTCCTTATGGCCTTTGCCGCACATTCCTGAACCGATGACCTTTACTTCATCGGATACCATCGAGATCGAGTTGAGCAGATCGATGACATAACCGGAGATGACGACCGGTGCGACGATCTCGCCTGTGAACTTGCCGTCCTTGATCTCAAGGCCATATTCAGCTGTACACTGGATCTGCCAGTTCTTCGGATCTTCCATACCGTTATTGGTCTGACAGAGATAATAGCCGTGCTTGACCGATTTGATCATGTCTTCAAGCTTGTCACTGCCCTTATCAAACCAGGTATTGGTCATGCGGGTATAGACCTTTCTTGAATAGTCCTGCCTTCTGCCGTTGCCTGTCGGAACAGTTCCCAGTTCCATGGCACTCAGACAATCGGAAATACCGTTCATCAGGATGCCGTCTTTAATGATCTGCGTATCGTGGGCCTCCACGCCGTCATCATCAAAGAAGTAGGATGCAGCACTGATGCAGCTTGATGCACCATCGTGCATATTCACCAGCGGTGAAGCTACATATTTTCCGACAAAATCCCTGGCTTTGGCTCTGTTTTTGACAAACATGTCCATTTCAACGCCATGGCCAAAGGCTTCATGGGCGATCAGCCCGGAAATGGACGGATCGGTAATGATCGTATATTTGCCCGGTTTGATCGGTTTGGCCTTGAGCAGTTTGAGCGTAATATCGAGAAGTTCGTTGGCGTTTTCTTCAAACTTCTTAAGCGCCTGCATGCTGTCGGCTTCCCCTTCTGCCCGATAATTTGATTTGATGATATCGCCTTCTCTTACAACCACAGCACCGATAACGTTGATCCAGTCGTATTTCTGGGTCAGACATTTCTTCTTGGAGACAAAGATCTTGGATGTCTGACGCTTGTTGTAGCGGGTGATAACATTTATAACTCTTTCATCCGCTTTTTCGATCATGTCCTTGATCCTGCCGAGCTGTTCAATGATCTGCTTATCGGAAAGCTTTGACTTGTCTTCTCTTAGATAATCTTCTCTGTGTTCTTCCTCTTCCAGCATCCTGACCTTGAAATCGGCAGAAACGATCTTGTCGAGTTTTACCGCATCAATTACCTGCTTGGCCTTAAGACCTTTGATGTCGTTGCATGAATACTCGCAATAGCGGCCATCCTTATACATCTTGATGACAAATCCGCATTCGTTGTCGACATCTTCGACGGACTTGAGGTGGGTCGAAACCATGATCTGTCTGGTGTTGACTAAAGTTCCCAGCACTGAGACGTATTCATAGTTCTTGCCCAGGTCCTTCACAAGCCTTTCAGCCTCGCTGATCCGGCTTTTCAAATACTTGTTCAGCATATTCTTTTCACTCCTTATTTATTCTTCTCTTCTTCAAACCGCATGGCCTCTTCCCATTTCTCTTCCAAAGCATGGATCTGATTGTGTATATCATCGATCTCTTCATCGAGCTCCTTCATTTTGTTCATATCCTGATAGTATTCGGGCTCATATCTTAAGGCCCGCTTGTCTTCCAGGATATCCTCCATGAGTGAGATCTCGTTTTCAAGACGTGAGATATTGTATTTTGGTTTCTGTTTTATCTCTTTAAGAGGCTTGTTTTCCTTTACTTCCTCTTTCTTTTCTTCCTTTATCTTGACATCTATATAGTCCTTATAGCCATCAGGATAGTAAGTGACTTTATCTTCATTTATCAAGAGACAGGAAGTCGCGATCTTCTTTATGAAGTAACGGTCATGGGATACAAACAGGATCGTGCCGTCATATTCGCTCAAGGCGTTTTCCAAAGCCTCTTTGGAGACGATGTCAAGATGATTGGTCGGCTCATCCAGGATCAGGAAGTTGGCCTTCTTCATCATCAGTTTGGCAAGCGACAGTCTCACCTTTTCTCCGCCCGAGAGAACGCTTACTTCCTTGAATACTTCATCGGCACTGAACAGAAATGCGCCCAATACCGATCTGATCTTGTACATATCCAGATCGGGATATTCGTTCCAGAGTTCCTCAAGCACGGTGTTGCCACTATGGAAATTGGCCAGATTCTGATCGAAATAGCCAACTTCGATCTGATGTCCGAACATCATGTAGCCATCAAGCGGCTTGACTTCACCGATAATGCTTTTAAGCAGAGTCGACTTGCCGGTACCGTTATCCCCCATGACGCAGATGCGATCACCCTTATGGATCTCCAGGGTGACTTCAGCCAGCGGTTTATCATAGCCGACCTTGAAATGATCAAGTGACAGGACGTTTTTCCCGCCTCTTACCCCGCAGACAAATTTGGCCTTGAAGGCCTTGGTGTCAGCCTTTTTGGGGTCTTCGATCTTTTCCATCCTCTCGAGATACTTGATCTTGGATTGAGCGAAGGCTGCCTTGTTTTTCTTGTAGCGGAACTTCTCGATCAGTTCTTCAAGACGCTTGATGTCTTTCTGCTGCCTCTTGTAGGCTGCTTCCTGTCTGATCAGATCGTTCTTTTTCTGTTCGACGAAGCTCGAGTAGTTTCCTGCATATCGTTTTATGCTGCCGTATTCCAGTTCGTATACGACATTGACCGTCCTGTCAAGGAACACCCTGTCATGGGATACGATCACCATGGCCTTCTTGTATTTGGCCAGATAGTTCTCCAGCCATTCGATCGTGCTCAGATCCAGGTGATTGGTCGGCTCATCCAGCAGAAGCAGATCCGGCTTTGAAAGCAGAAGTCCCGCAAAAGCGATCTTCGTCTTTTCACCTCCCGAAAAGGAAGTGATCGGACGGTCAAGGTCTTCTTCCTTAAAACCGAAACCATTCAGCACGCTGAGCATTTCACCATGATAGGTATAGCCGCCGATATATTTGTATTCCTCTTCAAGCGAGGAATACTTTTCGATCAGTTTCTCATCGTGATCAGTTTCAAGCTGTCTGGATACTTCTTCCATCTGTCTTTCGATATCCTTGATGTTTTTAAACACCGAATCAAAATATTCCCTGATCGTCTCCTTGGAATTTATCAGTGCATTCTGTTCAAGATAGGAAATGACAGTCCTGTTGGCTTTGATGAACTGGCCGGATGACAGTTCCGTTTCACCGGTGAGCACTTTTAAAAGAGTGGTTTTGCCACTCCCGTTGCGACCTACCAGTGCGATCCTTTCGTTCTCGTTTACTGTAAAGTCTATATTTTCAAAAACATCGTTGGCACCGAAATAAACGGTGCCATTACTTATCTGTACGATCATTGATCAATATATAAGATTCTTAGGCGTACGCGGATACGGCAGAACATCTCTGATGTTTTCCATACCGGTCAGATACATGACCATCCTTTCAAAGCCCAGTCCGAATCCGGCGTGTTTGCAGCCGCCGTATCTTCTTAGGTCAAGATACCACTGGTAGCCTTCCATCTCCATGCCCAGTTCCTTCATTCTGGCTTCGAGCAGGTCAAGTCTTTCTTCTCTTTGCGAACCGCCGACCAGTTCGCCAACGTGCGGTACCAGCAGGTCGCAGGCAGCAACAGTCTTGCCGTCATCGTTCATGCGCATATAGAAAGCTTTGATGTCTTTTGGATAATCCGTCAGGAAAACAGGACCGTTGACTACCTTTTCGCAAAGATATCTTTCATGTTCGGTGTTGAGATCCATGCCCCATGAGACCTTGTTTTCAAATTCTACCGGTGCCTTTAAAAGGATATCGATAGCTTCGGTATAAGGCATTCTTCTGAAGCTTGAATTGTAGACGTGATCCAGTCTTTCAAGCAGAGTCTTGTCGATCATCGAATTGAAGAATTCCATTTCTCTTGGACATTCTCTTCTGACGTAGTCGATGCAGTATTTGACCATGTCTTCGATCAGCTGCATGTCGTCTTCAAGATCCGCAAAAGCGATCTCCGGTTCGATCATCCAGAACTCCGATGCATGAGTCTTGGTGTTGGAGTTCTCAGACCTGAAAGTCGGACCAAAGGTATAGACATCTCTGAAAGCCATCGCAAAAGCTTCGACGTGAAGCTGTCCTGATACTGTCAAGGAGGCATGCTTGCCGAAGAAATCTTCATCATACTTGCCGTCATTTCTGGTCGTGACGGTAAAGACTTCACCGGCGCCTTCCGCATCGTTACCGGTAATGATCGGCGTATGCACATAGACAAAACCCTGGCCCTGGAAGAATTCATGAATGGCCATAGCCAGTGCCGAACGCACTCTGAAGACAGCCATGAACGTATTGGTCCTTGGTCTAAGGTGCGGTATCTCTCTCAGGAATTCAAAAGTGTGGCGCTTTTTCTGTAAAGGATAGGCCTCGCTTGATTCTCCTTCGACTTCGATCGAAGTGGCCTTGATCTCGAAAGGCTGCTTATTTTCGGGAGTCAGTACGAATTTACCGATTACATAGATAGCCGCTCCGGTCAGAAGCTTGGATACCTTGTCATGGTTTTCCAGTTCCGGTCCGTAGACGACCTGAATATTCCTGAAATAGGAACCGTCATTGAGTTCGATAAAACCTACCTGACCGTTGTCACGGTTAGTCCTGACCCAGCCTTCAATGGCGATGTAGTCAAGCTGATCAAGTTCCATTTCGCTTCCGCTGGAAGCCAGATCATATAACTCTCTTGCAAAATATAAATCCATATATACCCCCTTATTTATTTATCGAGTTGACCTCGAATACCAGTTCCTGGATCGCAGCGACGAAATCGACGTCTCTTTTGATCATTCCTTCCGGCAGCACGAAGTACTCTCTTGTAAAATTCACGATGCCCTTGACACCGAGTTCATGAAGCTCATCGACGATCTCCTGAGCTCCTGAAGGGATACACAGGATCGCGATCTCGCAGTTCTTCGGCATCTTCTCTTTCATCTGTGAAACATGATAGACCGGTACATTCACCTTCGGTTCACTGTTTCTTTTCTCCGGCTGGATGTCGAAGGCACAGACGATCTCTCCGGCAACCTGATTCCAGTTGTTGTAGTTGAGGATGGCCGTACCCAATCGGCCGACGCCGATCAGAACCATCTTCTCTTCATAGTTATCCCCAAGTTCTTTTCGGAAAATATCGATCAGCGTATCGATATCATAGCCATACCCCTGTTTGCCAAGCTGCCCCAAAAGAGAAAAGTCACGCCTGATCGTTGTGGATTTGATCCCTACATAATCGGCCAGTTGTTTGGACATGACTCTGTTTTTGCCCTCCAGCTTGAGTTTTCTCAAGGCTTTCAGGTAGACAGGATA
>CADCPE010000054.1 GCA_902803275.1 uncultured Erysipelotrichaceae bacterium | reverse complement strand
CGATCTGGGTGAAAAGGAAGATGAGATAAACAGGGAATTCGGCGAATATATGAAGGGCAGAGCCGATAAAGTCATTCTGGTCGGCGAAAAACAGACCAGGATGATCATGGAAGGTCTTTTAAGCAGTGGCTTTGCCAGGGAAGATATCATCGTTACGGACAGCGTCAGACAGGCTTTTGATTACGTATACAAGAATTTCTCGAGCAAGGATACGATCCTTCTGGAGAATGATCTGCCTGATGCATTTAGCGTTTAAAAGTGATAGAATGGGGAATGTTATGAAAATTTGTGTAGCAGTATTTTTCGGGGGAAAATCGACCGAACATGAAATAAGCTGCATCAGTGCCAACCAGGTACTGCATGCCTTGAACAGTGAGAAGTACGATGTCTTGCCGATATATATCTCTAAAGAGAATGAATTCTTCATCGGTGATGAACTTTTTGATCTGGCCAACTATGCGGATTTCATCAAGGATCCAGGCAGGACTCTTCAGAAGGTGGCTATCTACAAGGATGGCAATGCCGTCAAGGTAAGGCCGGTCAACGGCATGTTCAAGAAACCGATAAACATCGACGTGGCGTTCCCGGTCGTTCACGGAACCAATGTCGAAGATGGTTCGTTGGCCGGTTTTCTGCAGATGCTGGATCTGCCGTTTACTTCATGTGACGTTCTGGGCGGTTCATTAGGTCAGGACAAGGCAGTAATGAAGGATGTCTTCAAGGCCAACGATATCCCGATGGTCGATTATTTCATCGTTTACGGCAATGATTTTGAAGAGAACTATGAAGAATACCTGAAGAAGGCCAAGAAGATCAGGTTCCCGCTTATTGCCAAACCGGCAAATCTGGGCTCATCGATCGGCATCGAAGTTATCAAGAAAGCGGATGAATTCAAGGAAAAGATCGAAGAATGCCTCAAATACGATTTCAAAGTCGTGGTTGAAGATATGATCAAGGATCTCAAAGAGGTCAATATTTCCGTAATTGGAAATCAGAACAAGGCCAGATTCTCGCCGATCGAAGAAGTCAGCAACGGCTTTCTGGACTTTGACAAGAAATATAATCCTAACGGCGGCGCAAAGGGTTCCAAGATGAAAGGAGCCAAGAGTGCCGGCGCATCCAAGGGCATGGCTTCAACAGTCAGGATCGTTCCGGCCAAACTTGAGGCACAGCAGAAGAAGATCATTGAAGAGACAGCTCTCAAAGTGTTCAAGGTCCTCAATTCCTTCGGCCTTGTCAGGATCGACTTCATGATCGACCGCAAGAGCGGCAATGTCTACTGCAACGAGATCAACACGATTCCGGGTTCTCTGGCTTTCTATCTGTGGAAACATGCGGGGCTCGAATTCGATCAGGAATGCGATGAAATGATCGAAAACGCTCTTAACAGATATGCCCTGAAGGCCAAGAAGACCTATTCGTTCGATACAACTATTTTGGAGAACTACAGGAAGAAATGAAGAAGACGACCAGAAAAATCATTATCCTATTCATGATCGGCATGATGTTCATTATTTCCGTGCTTTCATTGGCGGTACGCCGATGAAAAGACTTTTGAGCGCGATCTTCCTTGTGCTTGTTTTGTGCTCATGTGCGACAAGTGAGGAAGATACGCTTAAGAAATGCGGATACAGTGACGAAGAGATCACCGCGATCATGAAACTAAGTGCAGAGAATAAGAAAAGATTCATGTCAGAAAGACAGGATGAACTGCTGAAGTTTGTATGCAATGAGGATTTTGTGGAAGAAAATCTCGACAGATATCTGCAGTGCTATGCTGCTTCAGATGAAGATCTCATAATCGAGAAGGTGAATAAAGGTATCATGAACAAGGACAATGCCGCAAGACTCAGGGAATTGTATTCCTCTGAGTATTATATTCCTGAAAAGGAAGAGCTCTATGTGGAATATCTTTACCGCTATCTATCGCTTAGAGATGTCATCGAAATGGTGAACACCAAACGCTACCTCGATCTGTATACCGATATACAGCCTGTTGATATGACCAAGGGAAATCTGATCCTGGTAAACAAGTATTATCAGCTTGCCCAGGACTACGAACCTGATGATCTTGTAGAGGTAAGCGAGGTTCCGGGAAGAGGGTATCTTAGAAAAGAGGTATACGAAGCCTATAAGGCTCTGTATGAAGATGCAATCAAACTGGGCTACAATCTGAATGTCGTATCAGCCTATCGTTCCTACGCAAGCCAATATAGCCTGTATAACCGCTATCTGAGCATCGATCCTCAGGAAGTGGTCGATACCTATTCAGCCAGACCGGGCCATTCCGAACATCAGTCAGGCCTGTGCCTCGATGTGTCGATACCGGGCTATTCGCTTGATGATTTCCACAAGACGCAAGCTTCTGTGTGGCTGGCGGAAAACTGCTGCAGATACGGTTTCATCATCAGATATCCTGATGACAAGACCGATATAACGGGCTATCAGGGAGAACCGTGGCAATTGCGTTATCTTGGCAAAGAAATAAGTGAAGATGTATCTAAAAGAGGCATCACATACGATGAGTATTATGCCTGTTTTGTGGAGTAGTGTATGAATAAAAAAGGACAAAAGGTATTAATCAGTGTATTCGGAATCATCATCGTCGCCCTGGCTGTCGTTCTGGGACTTTTGACGACTGGTGCTCTCAATCCAAAGAAGCCTGATGAAACTGCGGTTAAACCGCCGGTAGAAGTCGTAGAGATCGATCCGAGTGAAGCCCAGAAGGCGAAATTCAGGGAAAACTATGATACCTGTAAAGCGATAAATCCCGACTATGTCGGTGATCTGTTTTTTGATTCGGGACTGCTGTCGGTGAACTTCGTTCAGGCTACGTCCGTGTACAAGGATAATGGCGAGATGTACAAGTTCTATACCGAAAGCGGCAAGCTTGTGAGCGATCCGGAAGGATATACCGGCAACGATGTCTATATCTGGACCTACTGGAAGACCGGCGAATACGACTACAACGACAACGGCGGTTCGACCTTCATGGATTACCGCAACTTCCTCTCTGACCAGAACATCATCATCTACGGCCAT
Source organism: uncultured Erysipelotrichaceae bacterium (assembly GCA_902803275.1). Lineage (GTDB taxonomy): Bacteria > Bacillota_I > Bacilli_A > Erysipelotrichales > Erysipelotrichaceae > Colivicinus. The sequence goes on along the minus strand of CADCPE010000054.1, from coordinate 8,333 downwards.
CACTTCTCGGTCTGGAACGATGAGACAAGATCCAAGGCGTTCACTCCGCTCGAGAAATTCCTGGAAGAGGAAAACTATGAGCCCAACAAGTATGTCACGATGGTCCTGGAACATGAGATCCGCAAATATGTCGTAGCCTACGTATATGAATTTGATGCGACCGTTTCCTCATACTTTGATGATTTCCAATACTGGCGTACCAATTATGCCTATGATGACTATACCGATCAGATCGACAACGACTACTATGCCAGATATATCGAAAACATGAACAGAGTCAAACTCTATGATACCGGCGTAGAACTCACGACCAATGACCGCACGCTGACTTTGCAGACATGCATCTCCGGTCATACCGGTGAACTGTTTGAGATTCTGGTACTGAAGGAACTTTCGGTCGAAAGCTACTGATTTAGGTAAAACTATTTAAATGTCCGATCTGATGTGATAGATCATTATCGCATTAAGACTTGTTATGCAAAGAGAAATACCTGTTCGCAAAGGCTTTTATGAGCAGGTTTTTGTTTTCGGGAAGAAAGGGAAGCCATGAATCTCGGAGTAGAATTCATCGGATTCTGCGCCTGGTCGTTCATGGACCTGATCTCCGGTCATTCAGGTTTCTCTAAACGCTACGGTTTTGTCTATGTCAACCGTGATGAACATGATCTTAAGGATCTGGCCAGAAGAAAGAAGAAGAGCTTTTTCTGGTATAAGGATGTTATTTCCAATAACGGCAAAGACCTATAATTAATTGCGTAATAATTGTAAAATACAGGTATGAAGTTTCTTCATACCTTTTTAATTACGTTGATGATGCTTGGCTTTGCTTATCTGCCTGTAAAGGCTGATGAGGATCTTTTTACTGTGAAAGATACTGAGAGCGGATTTGAAGAAACATTTGAGACCTACAGCAGAGCGATCGATTACTATGAGGATCACCTGGAAGAGTATTCCAACCTGCTGCTGTACGAGAATGACAGGCTCATTTCCATGGAATACGGCATAGTGGAATTTGATACGGATGAAGCCTGTTCACTGGAAGTGGACTACTATTCTCTAAGCAAGGATGAAGATGACCTGCTCAATGGCTGTTACGGCATCGATGCGGCCTATCTGTATACCGATCACAGCAGAAACAGAGTCTATTTCATCGTTTCTGGTGACAGGGGCTATACCTCGCTTGACAGTGTTACGCTTCATCCTTATGAAACAATTGATAAAAGGATAAGCGTCTATCATAATGATGAACATTTCTGCCAAAACGTCATGAGCCAGCTCGATTATGATTTCTATTCGTATTCAATTGAACTTGACGATAGACTGGATTTTCTGAAAGAAGGCGATTATTTCTCCTATGATGGTCATTACTTCTATGATGATTTCAAGGCGATGATCGATGATTACCGCAACAATACATATGAAAACAGCATCAATGAAGTCCCTTACTTCAACTACTATCAGTATCTTCCTCATCGCAGTCTGAGCAATTATACCAGCGAAGAATTGAACAGGTATTTCAGCGACACGCTTGCGATCGATGGCAGGCTGCTTCATTACGATGACTTGAACAGCGATAACGCCGCCGATGAAGTAAACCGTTCCCAGATATACGGAAACATCGAAGACTTCTTTATGGCCGAAAGCATCTACGGCACCAACGCCATGATGCTTCTGTCCAGCGCCATGTATGAATCAAGCTATGGCAGATCTTCAAGTGCTTTCAGCGAAAACAATCTTTATCTTGCTGCGGCCTATCTGGGAAATGATGAAAACACGTTCGGCCGTTATGACAGCGTCGCCGATTCGATCTATGCCCACAGCCGTTATTTCATCTCGGCGAGATATTCAAATCACAGGCGCAGCGACTACACGGGAACGCACTACGGAAACAAGATCTCCGGAATAAACGTCAACTATTCGCCGGATCAGTATTTTGGTGAAAAGAGCGCTTCAATGTACTATCAGCTTGACAGCGCCTTGGGATACAAGGATCGTGACAGCAGGGCCATAGGGATCATCAGGAACGATAAAAGCGTCACCTTCTATCATGATGAGGATCTTGAAAGCAGATGGTTCAGCATTTCGGATATCTGTGAACTGAGCTTTGTGATCCTTGGTGAACATGAAGACTGTTACAGGGTCAGCATCGACAACAGTTTCGATGATGAATACGAATATGATTTCTCCAGATCCTTTGCCTATGTGGACAAGGAAGAAATCGCTCTCATACTTAATGAAGACAAGATAAGAGACTATGATCTTTCATTCAGACACTACGATCTTGACGGGGGAAGCATCCTTTCAAAAAAACAGATCGATCTAAGGGAAGGAGCTGATCCTAAGCCGTATAAGGAACACTATGAGTTTACCGGTGTAAGCCAGGAAGGCGTGATGCAGTATAAATACATCGAAGCCATCGATCTGATCAGACCGTTCAATACGACCGTCGAACTTGGCGGCGATATCGATCTTTCAAACGGAGTACTTCGCGTTTTCTATGAAGATTCGTCATACAGAGATATCGAAATAAACAGTGACATGATCTCCCGTTTCGATAATAAAAGTGAAGGAAGCAAAGAGATGACCATCACCTATAACGGGGTAAGCATCGTCACGCCGATCGAAGTTTCAAGCCGGATAAAGGAATTCAGGAACAGCATCGCCAAAGCGATCGAAAACAAGGACTATCAGTTTATTGAAGCGAATGTCAGCAGGATCAGATATCATTTCAGTTTTGATGAGATCAGGCAGATCGATAAAGCCCTGATGGAAAAAAACAAGCGCAACTACTTCATCGAAGACAAGACCGGAAGATACGATATCTCATTCTCCGGACTTGAACTGGGACTTTCGGATCAAAACAGCTTCAAGTATTTCGGTGATACCTATTACGCGATTGTCAGATATATTCCGTATTTTGAAAGAAGCGCTCTGCAGAAACATTCTCTGGGCTATGGCTTTGAAGTGGTGGATGCCCACAGCCTTTCTTTCAGATTCAATTTTGAAAAAATCGAATTGTCTTCACCGGTCATAGTACAGGTCGACATACCCGACAAAAAGGACGACCTGATCTACAGTGTCTACCATCTGGCCAGAAACGGCGATATCGTGAAGATGCGCACGACACAGAGTGATAGCTATATCCAGTATATGGCCACCGAGAGCGGATCATATATGATCCTTTCAAGAAAGAGCGCCAACCGCTATCATATTGCCGACAGTATTGAAAACCTATCCTATGGCAATATGGGCGTTGACAATCACCGCAACAATTACCGTCTGTTTCTGATCGGCGTCATAGCTCTGATTGGAATAATCGGTGTCGTTTTCTACTATGTGCTTTACAACAGGAATGAGCGTCTATGGAAAGAATTCAGAAGATCATTGCGAAATCAGGATTTTGTTCAAGAAGAAAAGCCGAAGAGCTGATCGAGGCGGGCCGTGTTACGATCGATGGCCAGGTGATAAAGGAACTTGGCCTGAAGGCTGATGAAAATGCGGATATCAGGATCGACGGAAAGCCGCTGAGCAGGGAAGAGAAGGTGGTCTATCTTCTGAACAAGCCGAAAAACGTCATCAGTTCCGTATCTGATGACAAGGGAAGAAGGACCGTTGTCGATCTTATCGATTCGCCATATCGTCTTTATCCTCTGGGAAGACTCGATTATGATTCATCCGGTCTGATCCTTTTAAGCAACGACGGGGAACTCATGCAGAAACTCATCCATCCCAGATATGAAGTGGAAAAGGTCTACGAGGTCACGATCGATGGCATCATTGACAGAAAAACGATCGAAAAGCTGGAAAAAGGCGTAAGGATCGAAGACTATGTCTCAAGCAGTGCAAAAATAAAGCTCATCAGGATCAATGAAAACAGATATACTTCTTTTCTGGAAGTAACGATCCATGAAGGGAAAAACAGAGAGATCAGAAAGATGTTCAAGACGGCAGGCTTCAATGTCGTGAGACTGCACCGCATCAGGGAAGCTACGGTGGAGCTTGGAGATCTTAAAAGCGGCGAATACCGCCGCCTTAAACCTTTTGAGCTGAAGAAACTGAACGCCTGTCTAGATCATGGAGACCGTTAGTTCTTTATCCTCATAAGGGTCAATATAGATCGTCTTATAGTTTCTGAAGGTGACAAAGCCCGGCTTTGCGCCTTTTACTTTTTTCAGCTCCTTCACCAGACAATAGTCGACCGGAACAGATGAAGAGTAGCGTCCCTTGGAATAATAGGCTGCCAGATTGGCACAGATCCTGATCAGCTTCTCTGAAGGCTTATCGGTATCGACGACCACATGGGAGCCATGGAAACCTTTCGCATGGAACCAGGTGTAGTTCGAATGGGCATAGTCAAAGGACAGATAGGCATTCTGAATGTTGTTTTTGCCGAAAGTGACAGTATGGTCATCGATCCTGATCTGATAGAGACTGATCTTCTTTTTCTTCTTGTTTTTGGAACTGTTTTTCCTGAGATATCCGTATTTTCCAAGTTCTTCCTTTATATCCAGAGCATCGGTATAGTTGGCAAGGGAAAGCTGTTCGTTCAGCGATTCAAAATAAGTCAGTTCGCTCCTGGCAAGTTCAAGCTGTTCCTCAATGTAGATCTTGCCTTTTCTTTTCTTCTGGTATTCCTTGAAGTACCTGTTGGCATTGGCTTTTATTGAAAGTTTCGGATCAAGACGGATCCGTTTCTTATTTCCTTCATAGTCCGTGATCTCGATCTCTTTCAGACCTTTGGCATCAAGATCGGAATACATGTAAAGCAGATCGCCGTTTTCCTTGTCGGAATCAAGATTCAGGGCGTCTTCATAGCTGGCTTCCAGTTTTTCTATCTTGGTCGAGTAGTGCTTGATCTGTCTTTTGACGACCTTGTAGAGATCATCAGCTATATTCCTGATCCTTTCCTTCTCGTCATCCTCGTAATAGATCTCATCGAAGCCTTTCTGGATATCCCATTCGCTGTACTGCACATTCAGGTGAGTGAGCGGTATGACATGGAATTCATAAGCATCTTTGACCTTGCTCAGATAGAGCTTTTCTGAGTTTTTTATCAGTTCCATGATCTCGGGGAAAGATGACCTTTCAAGTCTGTATCTCACCTCGTTTTCCAGGAGCTTGGAGAAACCCTGCAGCTGTTTTACCAGCGATTCGTTAAGGTCGACATCAGGATCAGCGAAAGGATCAAGCTTGTCCTGCCTGTCCGGAAGGCTGAACTGCGCTCCCGGCAGGATGGTCCTTCTGGTGTTTTCATACGGCGGGATCTTCTTCAGGGCATCGATGATCCTGTTTTGATCATCGACAAGGATCAGGTTGGCATACTTGCCCATGAGTTCGACGGAGAGGATGTATTCCTTTTCGTCATAGAGTTCATTCCTGGCCCTTACATGCATAAGCAGATAGCGGTCATGATCATACTGCCCGATCTCATGGATCACACCGTTTAGGATGTATTTTCTCAGGACCATGACAAAAGTCGAAGGATCGGAAAAGGTCGTATAGTTCTTGTCTGACAGACAGATGTGATTGTAGTTGGAATGAAACGACATCACAAGATTTGTCCTGATGCCGCCGGCATGGACGTTGAAAACGATCTCGGTCTTGCTGGTCTCCGAAATCCTGTTGATCCTGATCGGAAGATATTTCTGCAGATCTTCTTTGACCTTTGTAAGGGTTATTCCATCTAAAGCCATATCATTATTATATATTTTCAGCAAATAAAATGTAGAATATAAGTAGTGAACAGAAGAAAAGATAATTCTGATATGGGAATTGAAAAAAGCGCTGAAGCGATGAAAGAATACGGCAGGAAGATGTCTTTATGCATGGGGATCATGATGAGCCTTTGTCTTAGTGCCATCGGGCTTTTTTCGGCCAACGCCTTTACGCCGTTAAGCCTTCTGCTTAATTTCGCAATAAGCTTTACGGTCATCAGCATCGTCAGCCGCTTTTTTAATGCCGAAAGGATCGCTGTGGGCGTATTGGAGAATAACTCAATCGATCCCGGATCGATCAAAGGCAGAATGATCCAGGCTCTTATCGTCGATCTGATCTATTCACCGATCATGACTTTTGCCATGGTCACGATAGCTTATGTCAGTGCTTCAAAAAACGGCAATGATATGCCGTATATTCCGATCCTGCTGAAAGGCCTGGCTGTATCGTTTGTGGCGGCATTTTTCCTATGTCTGATATTTGTGCCGATATTTGAGAAGATTCTAAACAGGAAAGCAGTGGAAGAAAAATGAAAGAAATCGAAGAAATGAGCGATCATGAACTGCTGATGGAACTGGTCGCCGAGAAAAGAAGAAACGACAGGATCAGATATGTGAAGTATGGCGTTTACGGCATCATCTTTTTAGGTGTCGCCGTATTGTGCTTTATCTATGTGCCGAAGATCGTTGCGTTCTACAACAGATTCAATGCGGTTATGGAACAGCTGGATGCCGCTACCAATTCGGTGAAAAGGGTGAGTGATTCGATCTCTACAGAGACGATCGAGGCATTCAACAGCGTAGTTGAAGCTATAAGACAGCTGTTAGGAAGGTTTGGTATCAGTTAGTGTTAGAAGTCGGAACAAAAGCACCATCATTCAAGCTTAAGGATCAAAACGGGAAAATCAGGAAACTCTCTGATTTCAAGGGACAGAAGATCATTCTGTATTTCTATCCCAAAGATATGACCTCCGGCTGCAGCAAGCAGGCCTGCGGTTTTGCGCAGCTTTATCCGCAGTTTACCCAAAAGGATGCGGTGGTCATCGGCGTCAGCAAGGACAGCGTCGCTTCGCACAAGAAGTTTGAAGAAAAGTTCGGCTTGCCGTTCATCCTTCTTTCCGATGAGACTCTTGAAACGATCAAGGCCTATGATGTCTGGAAAGAGAAGAACAACTACGGAAAAAAGACCATGGGCGTGGTCAGAAGCACCTATCTGATCGATGAAAAGGGTCGGATCATCAAGGCCTTTTCCAATGTCAAGGCTGCAGAGAATCCTGAACAGATGTTGAATCAGCTGTGATTAAATGTTAGTATTTTGTGTGTGTCCATGTAGCTCAGTTGGATAGAGCATCCGCCTTCTAAGCGGACGGTCGGGAGTTCGAGTCTCTCCATGGACGCCACATTTTCAGGGGCCTTAAAGAGGGCTTTTTTCTTTACTTAATGTATCTGATGTGTGAAAATCTATATCGTACACGAGGTAATTATGGACAAATACGAACCGATCAGACTAAAAAACCAGCTGTGCTTTCCGCTGTATGCGGTCTCCAACAAGATCATCAGGAACTACAAGCCGCTGCTGGATAAACTTGACCTTACCTATACGCAGTATATCGTCATGATGGTACTCTGGGAAAAGGAAGACATAAACGAGAAGCAGCTGGGTGAGATGGTGCACCTGAAGTCGAATACGCTGACTCCTCTTTTGAAGAAACTGAAGGAAAAAGGGTATATCTCTATCTCGAAAAACAGCGGCGATGAAAGAAATCTTGTCATCTCACTGACCAAAAAGGGAAGCGAACTCAAGGATCGGGCAGTAAGCGTTCCCGAGACCCTTGCCAAAACGCTGAAGCTGAATACTGATGAAGCGGCCTATCTGTATAGGATACTTTACAGAATACTTGAAGATGAAGAATAAGAAAAAAAGCCAGGCAACTGGCTTTTAGTCTTCGTCTTTTGACATCTGTTCCGGGGCACTGACGCCCAGAAGTTCAAGGGCATTCTTCAAAGTGATCCTGGTGGCATCCGCAAGGGCAAGCCTTTCGTTGGTCAGCTCGGGATTATTCATATCATTGATCTTGCAGGCACCGTAGAAAGAATGGAAGTACTGTGCAAGCTTCTGGATGAAGTTGCAGATCTTGTTCGGGCTTCTGTTGACTGCCGCATCAGCCACGACATCAGTAAAGGAGGTGATATGCTTGATCAGATCGATCTCCTTAGGATCGTTTAGAAGCGTATATGCATCCTGCTTGTGATAGCCGTTTGCTGCCTGTTTGAGGACCGAGCAGATCCTGGCATAGGCGTATTGGGCATAATAGACAGGATTGTCGTTGTTTCTGGTGCGCGCAAGGGTCAGATCGAAATCCATATGGGTATCAAGAGCCTTTGACAGGAAGAAATATCTTGTACAGTCAACGCCGATATCATCGCAAAGCTCTCTCAGTGTGATCGCATTGCCTGTTCTTTTCGACATCTTTACTTCTTCGCCGTTTTCGACCATCCTGACCATCTGACACAGATCAACCTGCAGATTGTCTCTAGGATAGCCTAAAGCCTCCATGGCGGCCTTCATACGCGGGATGTAGCCGTGATGATCGGCACCCCAGATATTGACCAGATACT
>CADCPE010000053.1 GCA_902803275.1 uncultured Erysipelotrichaceae bacterium | reverse complement strand
GTGTTCGTGCAGGGTATAGACCAGTTTAGGGTTGTTCATCTGCTCGACCCTCTTATTATATGCTTTCATTATTTCATCCTTAAAGGATAGCTCATTTTCGGGATCTATCATCTTAATGATCTCCTGAGTAAACAGCGGATTCAAAACCAGGAAAGGACCAAGCAGATATGTGGCAAACAGATTGTGATCGTGAATGCCTTCATATCGATCATCGGCGTTGTTGCCCATGCCTTTTGTGACTTCGGCAAATGGTCTATCAAAATTTCCGTAGCATAAGGAATACTGTGATTTGTTGCCTACGATGTCATAACCGTTGTATTTTCCCAGGAAGAGATAGTTGTTTCTTTTGTTTATGTCTCTTTTGGAGTAGAAATCATATAGGCCAAGACACTCGATCTTTTCGTTGCCTTCTGTTTCGATATACCTGCCCAGAATCTCCATCGCATTTCCGGTAAACAGAAAGATCACATTCTCGTTTATCCTTTGCCTGATGATTTCTTTGTATCTTATCAGTCTGTCAATTGCGATGAGCTGCTTGTTTTCCGAAAGAGAACCCAGATATACCATATCGACTTTCGTATCCACAAAAGCCGGAACATCCTTGTTTCCGGTATAGATGAACTCTTCATTCTTAAGGCATTTTGAAAGATAGGCAATATTGCCATGGTCTCCATAATATAAACCAAGTTCACTATATAGTATCTCAACGCTCATTGTTCTGCCTTTATTTCTTTTATGATGTTTTCACATACGGCTCTGCTGCGTTTTAAAGCCATGATGTCATACAATACGAAGATGTTTTGAACATCCTTGATCAGATGAGGACAGATCTCTTCATCGTCTTCAACATCGACGAGCTTATCAGGATCGATCCCGGCCTCAAGGAGCCTTAGGCGATGATCGAGATGGCGCTTGCCGCTGACGATGATCTTCTTTATGTTTGGATCATTGAGCAGTTCAAAATTGGTATCCCAGATCCAGCAGATCGTTTCAAGCCCTGTCTCATCAGGAATCTCATCCAGCATCAGTATGACTTCCTTGCTGCCGTCAGTTTCGCTCAAGGCTTCAAGTACTGTACTGGCCGCATAGGCATTCTGGCCTTTCATCGCTCTTCTTATGATCTTTATGCCATCAGCTTCAATGATCTCTTCTCTGATCTTCGGAAGCTTTATATCATTAAGCATCTCGCTGATCTTTTCCGGACTGTATCCCATCGTTCTGAAATAGGCGATGATCGACGTTTCATTGTATATGGTGTAGATCGTATCGGAAATGACGGGATATTCATATTCGCAGTTTTCTTCCTTTACGCTCATTTTATCTGAATCATATCTTGTGCAAAGATAATCAGGTACAGGTGAACTCAGACCGCAGTCAGGACAATAAAACTGTCCGATATGGCGGTAATTGACATATCTGTATCTGGGAATGCCTGCGCATCTTGGACAGACCGTAAAATCCCTGCTTTGTGTTTTTGGACCTTTGGCATCGATAGCAGCTACACCGTAATAGATCCTTTTATTGTTTTCTCCCAGGAAACAGCTTAAAGGATCATCCGCATTGAGAAACAGCTTTGTCTCAGGGAGCTTTCTGATCGCATCCTGCAGACTTGAATAGGGGATCTCAGGATTGCCGTTTTTGAACATCGAATCTCTGCCCAGATTGGTGATGATCATGCAGTCAGGCCTGATCTGCGGAAAGGTGATCCTTGAAAAAAGCTCATCGGCTTCCATGACTATCGCATCGACTTTAGCTTTGCCGAAGATACTGTTGGCTTTGAGCATTGTCCAGGCTTCACCCGCAAAGGTGTTGTTTCCCGCTTCGTTGCAGGCGGTCTTGATGCCGATCTTCTTATACATGGAATTGATGATATTGGTGACACTGCTTTTGCCGTTGGTACCGCTGATCAGCAAAACCAGCTGTGGTTTATCCGCATCCGCAATGAAGTTTTCGTCAAATCTGCGCGCCAGGATGCCGGGCCTGTCACAGTTGGGATCTCCTTTTAAAGTGAAAGCTGCAACAGCCAGCTTTCCGGCCCATAATCCCAGATAGTAATTAATACTTTTCATGTCCTTTTATTACTCATAAATTATAACATGTATACCATAATGATAATTTGTCATTGGAAGTATTAAAGTGTAGAATTATTTTAGCTATGAAAAGACTTATTTACATTTTCAAAAGAATCCTGAATATGGATTACAGAAATCTCTTCAATATCATCAATGAGATCCATAAAGAAAGCGGCATCTCCAGGATCAGACTGCTTTATGATATTATCTACTGCGGCATGAAATTCGGCGCCGGTTTCAACGACTACAAGCTGTACCGCTTCTATGAACTCAGTGATCAGCAGCGTTCGACATATGTGAACCGCACCAACAACAACATCATCGTTCGAGCTCTTAATAATCCTGACTACTATCATATCGTCGATGACAAGATCGAATTCAATGAATTCTTTTCTGATTATCTGAAAAGAGACTGGCTGGATATGCGCAAGACTTCACTGGAAGAATTTGAAGCGTTCTGCAGAAAACATGACGACATGATGATCAAGCCGATCAACGAGACCGGCGGTACCGGTGTCGAGAAACTCTATGTCAAGGATTATTCTTCTGTAAAGGAACTCTATGATCTGATTTTAAGTAAAAAGGCTTACCTTGTGGAAGAAGTCGTGAAGCAGCATCCCGATATCTCCAGATTATATCCGTATTCGGTCAATACCTACAGAATCCTGACCATCAAGACAGATGATGATGTTGACGTGATCTATGCCATCTTAAGGCTGGGCAACAACGGTTCGGTAGTTGACAATCACCACGCAGGTGGCATGTCCACGCCGATCGATCTTGATACCGGAAAGATCCTTTATCCGGCTTCAGATCTTAATCTTGTCCTTTATGAGGAACATCCGATGACGCACATGAAGCTTGTAGGCTATCAGCTGCCATACTGGAACGAAGCCAAGGCCATGGTCAAAGAAGCGGCGATGCTGATACCGGAAATAAGATACAACGGCTGGGATGTGGCGATCAGTGAAGACGGACCGCTTTTGATCGAAGGAAACTATCTGCCGGGTTATGATCTGATGTCACTTCCGGGGCAGAACCCTTCGAAGATCGGTATGCTTCCGGTATACAGAAAATATGTAAAGGGTATCTGAAAATCCAACTTCCGTTGGATTTTTCTATTCAATCGCATCCAATGATACCGATTTGGTTGCCGGAAGAAGTTCCAGTTCTTCCAGCAGCTTTTTTATATCGGAAGTGATATTGGAAATATCAAGCGTTATCAGGACATTGGCATAGCCTCCGATCGGAACAGCTTGGGATATCGTCAGGATGTTTGCCTCGTTTTTGGAAATGGTATTGATGACTGAAGAAAGAGCGCCTTTTTCGTCGTTCAGTACCATCGAAATGACCGCATGCCTGATACTGCTGTCTTTTTCTTCGTAGACATAATCTCTGTATTTGTAGTAGGTATTGCGGGAGATGCCGACTTTTTTGACAGCTTCAGAGATCGTTGATGCTTCGTGGCTCAACAGCAGCTTCTTTGCTTCCATGACCTGCTCAAGATTAGGCGGCAGCAGATCCTTATGAACGATCAGATAATCAGATTTCATCGACGTCAACTCCTTTATGATCAATATTCACTTCTTTGATCTGCCATTCATGTTGAAGTTTATTGATCCTTTCGATCAGCTGTTTACTTACGGATTTTCTGGAAATACCGAAACACGTCGAACCTGATCCGCTGATAAAAAGCACGCCGTCACTGTCTTTTTCAAACAGTTCCTTCAATACGGCAAATTCATCGATCAGATTCTGACGGTATGGTTCATGGACATCTTCGTCATAGCATTTCTTAAGCAGCTTGAGATCGCCGTTTCGCAAGGCTTCGATCAGATAGATGGCCTTGGCTGTATTGTGAACGATCGCGGCTCTTTCATATTGTGAAGGAAGGATTTCTCTGGCTTTGGCTGTACTTACTGCAAAATCGGGAATGAAGATCGTAAAATGAAAGTCTTTATCTATCTGCAGCTTCTGCGTATAATACCTACCATCGGCAACGCTTGAGGCAGTAAAGCCTCCGTAAATGCAAGGAGCGGCGTTGTCCGGATGTCCTTCAATCTTTGATGCCAGCTGGAAGATCTCATCTTTACTGAGCCTGTTTTCATGAAGCACACTTGCAGCCATAAGCCCGCCGACGATCAATGTTGAAGAAGAACCAAGACCTCTTTCGATCGGCACATCGTATGAAAAAACTGCTTTGATGTGATCACTGATGCTTAGATGACTGGTCCCTGCATGATAGGCTTTCAGAAACAGATTGTCTTCATTGTTGAATCTATCTTCAACGTTGATCAACATATCCTTATCGCTTAGTTCAACCGTAAAACGGTTGTATATATCCAAAGCAAGACCCAGGACATCGAAACCCGCCGATAGATTGGAAGTTGATGCAGGTGCCTTGATCCTATACATTTGTGACCTCCTTAAGATGTTCGATGATCATGTTCATGCCCTCATCGATTTCAACGCTTTCTTTGAAACGCACTTCCATTTCATCGAGAACTGCCAGATTGTGCGGAATGTCTTTATGGCACATTTCAGAAAGGATCTTCATGGCCATCATTGGATCCTGTTCGTTGATTCCAAACGCTTTGAGAACATCCTTGCCAAACTTGAATGGTGAAGCCGTGGAAAGCACGACCGATATAGTTTCATCATCTGTATAAGCTTTATACTGCCTGTAGGCGTTAAGAGCCACAGAAGTATGCGGATCGATCATGATCCCGTCTTTTTCAAATGTTTCTTTGATCGTTCCAAGGCATTGTTCTTCATCGGCATAATATGCATCGAAGTTTTCCCTGATCATTTTGAACAGATTTTCATCAACCTCATATCTTTTATTCTTTTTCAGTTCATCCATCAGCTGCTTAACATAGCCGGAGTCTTCGCAAAGAAGATACAGAAGTCTTTCCAGATTGCTGGAAACAAGGATGTCCATGGATGGAGAGATCGTCGTATAGAAATCTCTGTTTGCATCATAGATGCCGGTATTGATAAAATCCGTCAGTACATTGTTGGTGTTGGAAGCACAGATCAGTCTGTTCACAGGCAAGCCGCTTTTCTTTGCCAGATATCCGGCAAGGATATCGCCGAAATTGCCTGTCGGAACGACAAAATTTACCTTATCATGGAGTCTGATCGTCTTGTTGCGGACAAGATCGAAATAAGCCTTGTAGTAGTAGACGATCTGCGGAATGAGCCTGCCGATGTTGATGGAATTGGCACTTGAAAGGATCAGATCGGCACATTCACTTTTAATGCGATCAGACACATAAGCCTGTTTGACCAGCCTCTGACAGTCATCAAAGTTTCCTTTGATCGCCAGTACGTAGACGTTGTCTCCTTTGCTGGTGGCCATCTGTTTTTTCTGAATGGGGGAAACACCGTCTTCAGGATATAAAACGGTTATTGAAGTGTGTTTGACATCTTTGAAACTCTCTAAGGCAGCCTTGCCTGTATCGCCACTGGTAGCAGTAAGGATGGCGATATCTTTATGGTAGTCCTTGACCCTGTAGGCATTGAGCAGAAGCTTGGGCAGCAATGACAGCGCCAGGTCTTTAAAAGCATAAGTCGGACCATGAAACAGTTCCAGCAGATAGGAATCGTTGAGTTTTGCAAGGGGAACTATATCAGGATCATCAAACTTTTCATCATATGCATCACGGATGTCTTTTTCTAGCTGATTCAGATCAAGATCAGCGAAGAAATACCTGATGATCGCATATGAAAGATCCTGATAAGAGAGATCCTTGAGCTGGTCAAGATCGAATCGATGTTCAAAAAGCGGAGTGTAGAGACCTCCGTCAGGACTAAGTCCGTCAATGATCGCCTGTGCGGCATCAACTTTTTTATTTGAATCGATACTGCTGACATATTCCATAATGGTTTTTCTCCCTTGCCAAGCTTACTTAAAAATGATACTATGTTTGTGTTCTGAAAACAAGTGTTTTCAAAACAGATACAAGGTGGGTTTATGAGAATAGCTTTACTGGGATATGGAACAGTCGGAAAAGGATTCCATGAAATAATCAGGAAGAGTTTTCCTCAGCATGAGATCGTATGCATACTGGTCAGAAATAAAAGAAATGACGATCTTTTTGTCTATGACATTGAAAAGGTCTTTGAAGCAGATCCCGATGTTATAGTTGAAGCTTTGAGTGGAGAAGTTCCGGCTTTTGATTACTGCAGGAAAAGTCTTGCAAGATCGATCCCTTATATCAGTGCCAACAAGAAGATGATCGCAAGACATCTGGAACTGTTTGAGCTTGCAGAAGAAAACAGGACCAGACTGCTTGTTGAGGCAAGCTGCGGCGGAGGCATACCATGGTTCTCAAATCTAAGAAGGATAAGGCTTTCTGACAACATCCGAAAAATCAGTGGCATCATGAACGGAACAGCAAACTATATCCTTTCTTCCATTTTCAATAAGGGAATGGATTTTCCAAATGCATTAGAAAAAGCTCAGGAACTCGGCTACGCCGAAGCCGATCCCAGCGATGATATTAAAGGCTATGATACAAGATATAAACTGTGCATCAGTATTCTCAAGGCTTTTGATCTGAAATGCCATGTCGATGATATCCCGTGTTTCGGCATCGATGATCTTAAGAAGGAAGATATCGCTTATGCCAAAGAAAACGATCTTGTGATAAAGCTTATTGGCAAGGCTTCGTATAAAGACAAGCTTGAAGCATTCATTATGCCGGCATTTGTAAAAAGGGAGAGCGTTTCAGGAAGTGTGGATGCCAACTTCAATCTGCTTGAACTTGTAAGTGACAATCTGGGAAGACTCGATCTGATCGGGCAGGGTGCCGGAAGCCTTCCGACCGGATTTTCACTAGTGCAGGATCTTTGTGCTTTGAAGGAAAAAGAAACGCTGCAGAAGACAAAGGAAATAAAAGTCACAAATGATGGCAAAGCCAGGTATTACATCAGAACAGACAGGATCGATGAGTATGATTGTCTATTTGAAAAAAGATTGAGTGATAACATTTTTATCAGCAGGGACTGTTCATTAGATGATATTTTGAAGATACATGAAAGAATCAAGGACGAAATGTTTATAGGCGAGGTGTTGAATGATTAAGGTCGCAAAATTCGGCGGATCAAGTCTGGCCGATGGAATACAATTCAGAAAAGTCAAGGATATAATCGACAGCGATAAAAGCCGAAAGTTTATCGTTGTTTCTGCGTGCGGCAAGAAGGATGATTCGGAACATAAGCTGACTGATCTGCTCTATCTGTGCGATGCCCATTTGAAATACGGAGTCGATCCTGAAAGCATCTTTTCCAAGATCGAAGACAAGTTCTACAGCATCAGGAAAGACCTGGACATAAAGATCGATCTGGAAACTGAATTCAAAGAGATAAGAAGCAGTTTCAGCAAGCATATCAACACCGATTATCTGGTCAGCAGAGGTGAATATCTGACAGCCAAATGTCTGGCTGAATATATTGATGCGGATTTCATCGATGCTGCTGATTTCCTGTTCTTTGACTATCATGGCAATGTTGATCTTGCCCTGAGCAAAGAAAAGCTGATGGCCAGGATAAATGAAGACAGGAAAGCCGTGATCCCGGGCTTCTACGGAGTCATGAGCAACGGTTCGATCAGGGTTATGAGCAGAGGCGGTTCGGACATTTCCGGTTCGATCATCGCCAATATAATCGATGCCGACATCTATGAAAACTGGACCGATGTATCCGGTGTCTATGTCGCCGATCCAAGGATCATCAAGGATCCCCTGAAATGCGCAAGAGTCACATATCGGGAATTGAGAGGCATCTCATATATGGGCGCCAATGTTCTGCATGATGACGCGATCTTTCCGGTCAAGGAGAAGAATATCCCGATAAATATCCGCAACACCAATGATCCAGAGAATGCAGGAACACTGATCCTTGACGATTGCAGTGAGTTTGACAAGAAAGATCCTCCGGGACTGATAACCGGTATCGCCGGCAAGGAAGGCTATATCGCTCTGACGATCGTCAAGAGCCGTTCTTCCACGAAGATCGGCTTTCTCAGCAGACTTTTAGGTATTTTTGAAGAATACCAGGTATCGATCGAATCAGTACCGATAACCGTTGATACATTTTCGTTTATTGTAGCGAAAGAAGCTGTAGGCAATACGCTTTTTGAGATAATTGCCAGGATCAGGAAAGAAGTCAATCCCGATGTCATCGAAGTTGATGAGGACCTTGCGCTTATCGCCATCGTCGGCCGCGGCATGAAAGCAAAACCGGGCATTTCCGGAAGCCTGCTTTCAGAGTTTGGCCGCAACAAAATAAACATCAAGATCATCAATCAGAGCGCCGATGAGCTCTCGATCGTTGTCGGTGTGGCAAATGATGATTTCAGAAAAGCCATAGAATGCATCTATGACAGATTTGTACTGGAGGAAAGACAATGAAGATAGGAATCCTTGGGGCAACGGGTGCCGTAGGCAGACAGATGATCGACTGTCTTATTGAAAGAAAGATGGATGTTGAAGAACTGAGACTTTTTGCGAGCAGCTCATCAAAAGGCAAGAAAATTGCCTTTAAAGAAAGCGAAATCGCTGTACAGGAAGTAAAAGACAACAGTTTTGAAGGGCTTGATTATGTTTTGGGAGCAGTCGGAAATGAACTTTCAAAACGATACTGGCCTTTGATGCAGAAAGCTCATGCTGTGTTCGTAGACAACTCCAGCGCTTTCAGGATGGATGAAGATGTGCCACTGATCGTCCCGGAGATAAACGGTGAAGATGCCTTGAAACATAAGGGGCTGATTGCCAATCCCAACTGTTCGACGATCATCACGATGATGGCCGTTGCTCCGATAAACAGGCTTTCAAGGATCAGATACATGTATGCCTCGACATATCAGGCAGTGTCCGGTGCCGGAATAAAGGGTTTCGATGAATTGACGCAGCAGATAGAAAAACTCAGAAACAATGAACGTTTCGAACCGAAGGTATTCAGAAAACAGATCGCTTTCAACTGCATACCGGAGATCGGTTCCTATCTGGACAACGGTTATACGAGCGAGGAGATGAAGATGCAGAATGAAGGAAGCAAGATTCTGCATCTGCCTGAACTGAAAGTCTCGTGTACCTGCGTTAGAGTTCCGGTATACCGCAGCCATGCGATCAGCGTTTCTCTTGTATGTGAAGATAAGCTGGATCTGAAAGATGTCAGAAAAGCCATAGATGGATCTGAAAATGTCGAGTATAAAGATGATATTCCTACGCAGGCTGAGGTCTCAGACAAAGATATCGTCTATGTAGGAAGACTCAGAAAGGACCTGTGCAATGATAACGGCATCAGCCTGTGGTGCTGCGGCGATCAGATCAGAAAAGGTGCAGCCACCAATGCTGTAGAGATAATCGAATATCTTGAGAAACATAAATAGAATCTAGAGGCGACTGAGCTTTACAGCTCAGTCATTTTTTTACTCTTGGGTTATAATTATATTTGCCATGAAGATCAAAAACCGCTTGCTGATGGTTACACTTCTTTCGACTATGACTCTTCTCATCCTGATCGGATCGATAGGAGTAAAAAGAAGAAAAGAAGGACCTGAAATCAAAGAAGATCCAACACCTGCAGTCAACGTGATGCCTGATTCCTTTTTGGGAAAACTTGATGACAGCTACAATGTTCCAGAAGCTGTCATGAAAGTCATCATCGATTATATGGATGCCTATTATAAAAGCCTTTATACTTTGGAAGTTCAGGATACATCAGCGCTTTTCTCTAATGAGATGATGGCTGATATCTCTGATAAAGCCATCAGGACGATACTTGATCATCGAAAGATGTTCGATTTTGATTTTTCATTAAATGCTGCCCGCTATGATCTGAAAGTTTTCGGCTTTGAGCATACGGGCAACAGCTATAAAGTTTCCGTATATGAAGATGATCATTTCACTTTTAAGTTTCTTAACGGAATAGAATCAAGCGCCTATGATATCGACAGTTATTTCACGATTGCCGAAAAAGATGGTGCCTACAAGATCGACGACCTTGTGAAATATCAGGGTTATTATCTGGCACTTTATGAAGGAAGTGAAAACATAGCCGATGTGGAAAGAAAATATGATTATTATAGCAGCGAACTGAAAGACATGTTTGCCTACAATGAGGAAGTGCTCAAAGTTAAAGCCGCTTCAAAGCCCTACAGCAGCGCAAAGACTTTCAGGATCCCATATGACCGTGAAGCAGCTGTAGCTTATGCAGACAAGTATTGCCATGCAAGAAACAGGGAGTGGTATAACTTTACCGATGAAGGCGGAAACTGTCAGAACTATGCTTCGCAATCGCTTCTTGCGGGAGGAATGCAGATGGACTACAGCGGCGATCTTCAATGGAAGTGCTATGTTGAAGATCCGGACTATGAGCCGGAAATAAACGGTGAAGAGACAGAATACGGACGCACAAGATCCTGGGTAGGCGTTGATTACTTCTATAATTATGCCTTGAATAATGAGGGATATGGCCTTGTGTGCGATGTCAATGCGAACCTGTATTACGCACAGCCGGGTGATCTGATCATCGTCGGAAACGGTTCTTTGTCCCATACGATGATCGTTTCAAAGATTGTTGACGGACACATCCTGGTCCATTCAAATTCCATCGATATGAAGGATTATCCGCTTGAGGGATTCACTTATCTCAATGTGGTCCTGATAAAGATACTGGGCTGTAACTGAGGCTTGAAAAAGCCTTTTTAAATATGAGTGATAAATATGTGCTAATGTTTAGCACTCTTATTGACTGAGTGCTATAAATGATTATAATAGTTATATGTAGGAGGTTAGAAAAATGATCAAACCATTATATAACAATGTATTATTAAAAAAAGTTGAAGCTTCCAACAAGACTGAAAGCGGCATAATCATCACGCAGAAAGAAGAAAAAGAAGACTATGCGGTTGTAGCCGAAGTGAGTGGATGCAAGGAAGTGAAAGTAGACGATAAAGTTTATGAAATGCCTTTGAAAAAAGGTGACAAAGTCATGTATAAGAAGTATTCGGGAACCGATATAAAAGACGGTGACGAAGAATACATTTTAATCAAAGCCGAAGATATCTTGGCTGTTGTAAAGTAGGAGGATAATGTTTTATGGCAAAAATAGTTAAATATTCAAAGGATGCCAGAGATTCCGTATTGAAGGGTGTCGATACACTGGCTGATGCCGTAAGGATCACTTTGGGTCCTAAAGGCAGAAATGTTGTATTGGATAAGGGCTATGGTTCACCGATGATCGTCAATGATGGTGTTACGATCGCCAAGGAGATCGAACTTGAAGACACATTTGAAAACATGGGTGCCAAGATGATATATGAAGTAGCGAACCATACCAATGATTCTGCAGGTGATGGTACCACTACAGCGACACTGCTTGCACAGGCTATGATCCATTCCGGACTTGATGCAGTTGAAAAGGGTGCCAACCCGGTAATGCTCAGAGAGGGTATCGAGATCGCTTCAAAGAAGGTCGCCGATAAACTGCTTGACAGCGCAAGAAAGATCGACTCTTCAGCCGAAATCGCCAATGTCGCAGCTATCTCTTCAGGTTCACAGGAGATCGGCAATATCGTTTCTGAAGCTATGGATAAAGTAGGCAAGAACGGTGTTATCAATGTTGATGAATCCAAAGGCTTCGATACTTCTTTGGAAGTTACTGAAGGTCTTAAATATGACAAGGGCTACATTTCACCTTACATGGTCTCCGACAGAGAAAAGATGAATGTTGAAATGGAAAACCCTGCAATCCTGGTTACTGATCAGAAGATCACGACCATTCAGGAAGTATTGCCGCTTCTTGAACAGATCGTTCAGGCAAACAAACCGTTACTGATCATTGCGGATGATCTTGAGAATGAAGTTGTTTCAACTCTGATCGTCAACAAGCTCAGAGGTACATTCAATGTTGTTGCGACCAAGGCTCCTGGCTTCGGTGACAACCAGAAGGCCAACCTGCAGGATATTGCCATCCTTACCGGTGCCAAGTTTGTTTCCAAGGATCTGGGCATGCAGCTGAAGGATCTGACAATGAAGGACCTCGGTTCAGCCAAGAAGGTCATTGTTGAAAAAGACAGCACAACGATCATTGACGGTGCAGGTTCTAAGAAAGCCTTAAAGGAAAGGATCGCCGAGATCTCCAACGCGATCGAACATACTACATCTACATACGACAAGGACAAACTGAAGGAACGTTTAGCTAAGCTCTCTGACGGTGTAGCTGTAATCAAAGTCGGTGCTACTACCGAAACTGAACTCAAGGAAAAGAAACTGAGAATCGAAGATGCTTTGAATGCAACCAGAGCGGCAATTGAAGAAGGTATCGTTTCCGGAGGCGGCTGTGCTTTGATGTCTATATACAAGGATCTCAAGGGCAAGGTAACATCTGATGTCGATGATGTCCAGAAAGGTATCAATATCGTCTTTGATGCTCTGAGCCAGCCTTTGTACCAGATCGCTGAGAATGCCGGCCATGACGGCAAGGCCATCGTTGATACTCAGCTTACACAGAAAGCCAATATCGGTTTTGATGCGAAGAACGGACAGTGGGTCGATATGTTCAAGACAGGCATCGTAGATCCGTGCAAAGTCACCAGATCCGCATTGCTTAATGCTGCATCGATCG
This sequence comes from uncultured Erysipelotrichaceae bacterium, assembly GCA_902803275.1. GTDB lineage: Bacteria > Bacillota_I > Bacilli_A > Erysipelotrichales > Erysipelotrichaceae > Colivicinus. Next base: position 4,465 of record CADCPE010000053.1, on the reverse strand, counting down.
CCGGACTTCTGATCACGACTGAAGCTGCAGTCGGTACCATTAAGGAACCGGAGCCAGCTATGCCAGCCGGCGGTATGGGCGGAATGTACTAAACAAAAAACTGAAAGAATTATTTAGGAGCGGTTAACAAAGACCGCTCTTTTTATGTTATATTTTTATTAAGAATTATGCCGCCTGGTGGAAGAGGAATGAACAGATTTCTATCAGATGAAGAGAAGGCTCAGGCACCAAAGGTCACATGGCCTTTACTGAAGCGAATTTTTTCATACCTTGCGCCGTATAGATTTCAGCTGATCCTGGCATTGGTATCCATCGGCATATCATCAGTTCTGGATATGTATCCATCAATTTTGACCGGAAAGATCGTCGATGACGGTCTTATCGGACGTTCGATGGAAGTTCTTATCAGGCTGATCATCATATCATTTCTTTTGAAAATAGGTTCAAATCTGATCGGCGTCTTCCAGAACTATATCAATTCATGGATCGCACAGCACATCACCTTCGATATGCGCAACCAGATGTTCAGACATCTTCTGAAGATGTCCAACCGTTTCTTCACCGAAAACAATCAGGGTGATATCATCACCAGGATGACTGACGATATTTCCGGTGTGCAGCAGATCATCACGAATACTTTTTCTTCGATCCTGTCCAATGTCATAACACTTATTGCTGCTTTAGTTGCCATGTATAACCGCAACGCCATACTTGCGACACTGGCCTTACTGATCGTGCCTTTGCTTTCTCTGCCGACCAGAATGGCGGGAAAGAAGAGGTGGTCTTTGACAAAGGAAGCTCAGGAGGCAAGAGATGAAATAAACGGCATCCTGAATGAAACGCTCTCCGTTTCTGGGCAGCTGCTGGTAAAGCTTTTCAATGCTGAAGAGACCGAATATGAGAAGTATCGTTCCAGCAATGAGAAAATGATCAATCTGAACATCAAGGAATCGATGGCCGGACGCTGGTTCAGAATGATGATGACGACTTTCACATCTTTCGGACCGATGCTGATCTATCTGGCCGGCGGCATTCTGATGATGAGATACAATGCCGATCTTACGGTCGGCGATATAACCGTCATGGTCTCTTTACTGAGCAGGATGTACGGACCGGTAAACTCACTGATGTCGATCGGTGTTGACTGGATAAGATCAATGGCCAACTTTACGAGGATCTTCGATTATTTCGATATGAAACCGGAGATCGCCGAAAAGGAGAATCCAATCAGACCGGATACAGTGAAGGGAGACATAAAGTTCAATCATGTCAATTTCTCCTACAATCCCGACAGGCAGATTCTCAAGGATATCGATTTCAACCTCGAATCAGGAAAATGCATTGCATTCGTCGGACCATCAGGTTCGGGCAAATCGACGATCGTCAACCTCATACCGCGGCTTTATGATGTGGACAGCGGTTCGGTAGAATTTGATGGCTATGATGTAAGGGATCTGGATCTAAGCTGGCTGAGAAGTGAGGTAGGTCTGGTTTCCCAGGAGACATATCTGTTCTCCGGATCGATCAAGGATAACCTTCTTTATGCCAAACCTGATGCAACGATGGAAGAGATCTATGATGCCTGCAAGAAGGCCAACATTCATGATTTTATCATCGAACAGCCTGAAGGCTATGATACTCTGGTCGGAAACAGGGGCCTAAAGCTTTCTGGCGGCGAAAAGCAGCGTATTTCAATTGCCAGGGTACTTTTGAAGGATCCGTCTGTAATGATCTTTGACGAAGCCACATCAGCCCTGGATACGATCTCCGAGGATCTGATCCAGTCGGCTATTGAACCATTGATCGAAGAACGTACATCCATCCTTATCGCTCACAGACTGTCTACAGTTCTGATCGCTGATGAGATAATGGTCATCAAAGACGGCATGATCGTTGAAAGAGGCAAACACGAGGATCTTATAAAACTGAATGGTGTTTATACTGAACTCTATGAAAAACAGTTCAAGAGATTAAAATAAAGTATTGAAAATATTTTCATAAATAATGAAAAAGATTTCACACACTTTTCACAATAGAGATGTATATTAGTATTGTAAAAAGTTTTTCATTTTAATCCTTTATTAAATGAGAATAGGTTAATGCCTATTTTCTTTTTTTGCTATAATGATTATGTGGCCCCATAGTCTAATGGATCAAACAATCCCCTCCTAAGGGATAGTTACAGGTTCGATTCCTGTTGGGGCCGCCATTTTTATTTAGGTAACATGGACAAGAGAAGAATGCTGATTCAGATCGATAATCTTACTGGAGGTCTTCAGGCTTGCGAAAAAAAAGCCATCGAAGATTTTTTTAATCGGCTTGAAGATAGAATAGATCTTCCGATACTATCGAAGGCGATGCTGATCGAGCATTTTATAAAAGGTTTTGAATACTATCAGGATTGCGGCTTTAATACGGAAAAGATCATCGAGATCCTGGATATAAAGAATATCGGTGATTTTTATCAGCAGGGTAAAAGACAGCATGTGAGTCTTGACAATGCGGCGATCATTTATCCTTTAGGCATGAAATTCGGCCAGATGCCGATGTTTCGTTTGGCTGTGGAACTGAAGCAGGAAGTAGAACCCTGTCTTCTGCAGCTGGCCTTGGATTTTACGATCAAACGTTTTCCGCTTTTTGCCTCAGTCATCAAAAACGGCTTCTTCTGGCATTATCTGGAAACTACCTGCAACATCCATCTGATTGAAGAAGAAAGGGATATTCCCTGCAAGCCTATTTCCATAACCCGCAGGACCATGGGTTCCTTCAGGGTCCTTTACTATAAGAAAAGGATCAGTGTGGAATTCTTCCATGTGCTCACTGACGGAATCGGAGGAATGAGCTTCCTTAAGACACTTACAGCAGAATACCTCAGACTGAAACAGATCGATATCAGAAAACAGGACGGCATCCTTGATATCAACGGACCGATCGATGAGGCAGAACTAGTCAATGAGTTTGCGAATGCGGAAGGTAAAAGCGATATGTCGACGTTTGTGGATAAAAAATCCCTGCAGCTTGACGGCAAATTGAGCAGTCTCAACATGAACAGGATCATGCATTATGTTCTGGATACCGATGAGCTGAAGAAAATCGCCCACAGCTATGACGCTACGATCACTTCGTATCTGACCGCCATAATGTTCATGGCGGCTAAAAGATGCATTCGCGCTAAAAAAGGCATTTTCAATATTCAGATACCGATCAATATGCGCAAGTTTAATGATTCCAGAACTTTAAGAAACTATGCGATGTATTTCAATCTGACCATGGATATAGCCGATATTGGTGATAAAGAGTCCCTGATCATCGAAACGGGAAGACAGATAAAGGAAAAGGGCACTCAGGAAGAGATGAATCATATGATGATGACGACCAGGAAGATCATCAATTCGCTGACTTATCTGCCGCTTTTCATCAAGGTGCCGATCGTTCAGAGCGTATACGGATATCTGGGCAACGGCATCATCGGCAATACCTTATCCAATCTGGGTCTTATCAAAGTGCCTGAAGAAATGGCTTCACATATCGAAAAGCTGTATTTCATTCTTGTACCCGGCATGCCAAACCGGGCTACTTCATCAATGGTAAGTTTTAAGAACAAGAGCGTTTTTACTGTCACCATGAATGATATGGACCTGAGTTACCTTGACGCTGTATATGATCTGCTAAAGGAAGACGGCCTCGATGTTGAAATGGAGGGAAGCAGTATATATGAATCCTAAGATCATCTATCCGCTGCCTGATCGTCAGCACAGTTTCTACCGCTATCTGCGCTACTATTCGCGTTTTGCCTTTATTGCGGCCGCAGTGATCTGTTTACTGATAAACTATCTTGTTAAGGGAAAAGCCTGGAGCATCATCGTTGTCTGGTCGCTGTTCAGTATCTGGAGACTATTCTTCTCGCTTCGTCTTGTGGAATTCTCGATCTACTCTCATGCGATAAAAGTGACGTTTTATCTTGTGGTATTGCTGATACTGATCGATTCGCTTCTGGCACCGGGATGGGCTCAGACTGTCGTTCCGATCGTATTGTTCGCATATTTCCTGGTCATGGTCATACTGTATTTTGCGATCTATTCAAGAAAACAGCGTCATCTTGTATCAATACTCATGCTGGGATTATTAAATCTTGCCATGGTCCCGTATTCGATCCGCAGCTGGCCGATCGAAAACTGGCTGGCCTTCGCATTTGAATTGTCTTCCCTGGCGCTTTTCATCATTATGGTGATAACCAACTGGAAGGATATAAAATACGAAATAAAAGCCCGTTTTCTGACCGGAGCAGACAGATAGCCGTGTTTACTTTAAACAGTAAAAATATTAAAATAATACCAGCAATATATTAGAAAGAAGGAGAAAAATAATGGCAAACAAATATTCCGGCACCCAAACCGAAAAGAATCTTCAGACTGCCTTTGCAGGTGAATCACAGGCCAGAAACAAATATACCTATTTTGCTTCC
>CADCPE010000052.1 GCA_902803275.1 uncultured Erysipelotrichaceae bacterium | reverse complement strand
TTGAAGTCGCGGTTGTTTTCAAGCATCCTGTTCATGGCGATATCGATCTCTTTTTTCAGATCCGGACGGTTCTTGTTGATGCCGAAATAGAAATCTGAAGATCCTATCTTGCATACCGGGACAACGTCCGCTGAATTGCCATAGGTATCAAGGGTGACAAGCACATCAATCTCTCCCTTCGCCAGCATCTCAAACAGTTCAGGAGTTTTGACGGAAAGTTCGATTATCTGCGGATGGACATCGTGGTTTTCTGCCCATTCGACAAACAGCTGCTCCTGAATACTGTTCTTGTTTACACCGACGCGTTTGCCGTTGAACGTCGAGAAGTCATCAGGCCTTATCTCTGTATTGTCAGGTGCGATGAAGGCATGGTAGTCTTCGGAACCCATTCCCAGTGCAGAATAAAGGATCTTGTCTGCTCTTTCAGGCGTATATGAAACATCGCTGAGAAGATCGATCTTCCCTTCTACAAGCATTTCAAACAGCTCTGACCAGCTGCCCTCGACATATTCGTAGGTCCAGCCTGTGAAAACCGCCACACGCTGCTGATATTCATAACCGTAACCCGATTTCCTGCCAAACTGATCCGTACGATGGAAGGCTGATTCATACCATCCGACTCTTACAACTTTCTGTTCACTGTTCTGAGCCTTGATTATGGCCGGTTCAAGTAAATTGATTGCAGTTATTGCCAACAAAAAAACGAAACCAATCTTCTGATCAACATCGGTTTTCTTCGAGATAAAATGTGTTTGCTCATGATATACGCCTTCCTCAGTATCAATTATAAACCTCACTGCAAAATAGTTCGAAAAGAAAAACAATAAAACATTATAGATCATCAATACTGACAGGATCAAAAAAGCCTTTAACAATTCAACGCAAGTCCCTTATCATGATGGATCGCATTCCTGGTCCTGTTTTGACCATATCCATAATTTCCGGATCTGTGCATACAAAAAGCTCTGATCATTCTTGACAGAAGAAGATGAAAATCAATCCGTTCATGTTATTAGATCTGCATTTCAATTCTGTATATTCATATCTTCACGGTGCCGATCTATCCGATCAGTCCTTCAAAATATCCAATGATGATGCCTTATCGGCATAAGTGAACTCGACTTTTGACGAATCGACGCATATGACAGGCAGGATGCCTGAATCTGCACACGAAACATCAGTTCCATGATCATAGATATATCCCATATCGCATATATAGGTCACACTTGACTTAGAATAGCCGTTCGTGCGCATGAACCAGAACCCGTTTCCCCTGTAGGTTTCTACAGGACTATACCAGGTGCCCCGAGCCATCGCATACATGGTCGGTCTGAATCTTTTTGCCGGATCATCTACTCCGGTATATGGATAGAAACCATGTCTTGTCGCTTTTGTGTCCATGAAGACTTCTTCTGAGCTTAACACGAATACCTTATCAGCAGTCGTACTGCCGCAATCGGTTTTGTATGACCTGTTTGGATTGTTTTCGATCTGTTTTTCGATGATCGCTTCCTTTTCTTCATCAGAAAACGCATGATCATAGAATTCGTCATTAAGGAACTTGCGCAGATAGCAGTCTTGCCAGCTGACGTCTTCCGATACTCTGTTATATGGAACGCAATCAAGCAGCTTGTCGCTCATCAGCATCAGTTCATTACCGTTTATCTCGATGATCCTCCATTTGAGCGGCTCATAGCGGAAATAGTGGTATGAATCGGTATCCGTCCATCGATAATACTGCGGTTCATCTTTCATGATCTCCGACTTTATCCTGCGATACCTTGTATCATCGATCACTGTTTCATCGTTTTCCCAAACCGCATTATTCAAAGCATCATGCAGCTGTTCATCAACGATGATGCCGCCTTCAGGTATTGCATATTCCTCGACCGGATCCTTCAGTGTCTTCATTATTTCGGCTGTCGGATACTGTCCGAAGTACACGCAATCCCAGAGCGTTTTATAACCGCTGGAAGAGGATCCCTCTTTTTCGATCACCGGTTCTGAACAGGTCCCGTTATTGGCAGGAGAATGATCCAGATAATCTGCTGTCTTGTCGCTGCCTGCAGATGTTTCAACATAGAGTTCATCCGACGACACTTTTCCGGCATCAGCCAATTCTGCGGTTTTAAGGTCGATGGTCATTGCCGGCAGAACGCCTGCATCGAGACAGTTCACATAAGATCCTCTGTTATATACAGCTCCGATATCGCTGACATATACGGCGTTGGATGCGGAATAGCCGTTGGTCCTTAAGTTCCAGTACCCCAGGCCTTCTGTAGAGCCCGATCTGCTTGCCCAGGCACCGCGGGCTATCGCGTAGGCGGTAGGCCTGAATCTTCTGGCAAGATCAGCTACACCGTCACTTCGGGAAAAACCGTGAGCTGCGGCCTTGTCAGAATAGAAAATATCTTCTTCGGAAAGGATATAGATATAGTCCCTGGTATCTTCTCCGCAGTCTGTTCCAAAATAATAATTATCAAGATTGCTTAACTGCGTATTGATGATGCTTTGCTTCTCCTTATCTGTAAAGGCATTCTCATATATTTCTTCATGAATAAAAACTCTCAGATCGCAGTTTTCCCAGTTGACATCAACCGCTTCATGATTATACGGCGCACTGTCGATTATCTGATCTGCCAGCAGCACAGCCTGATCATTGTTTTTTTCAATTATCCTCCATCTTAGCGGTTCATAGATGAAATATCTATAGTCCTTCTCAGTTTTGACTCTCTTATATCTTTTTCCATCGATCGCTGTCTCATCGTTTATCCACTCGGCTTTATCCAGTGCCTCGTTTTGCGGAACTTCATTTTTCGGATATTCTCCGAAATAAACACAGTCCCAGGTGCTTTTGGATCCTCCGGGAAGTCTTTCATCTTTGCTGAGAAGAGGTGCCGATACCTGTGTGCTGTTTCTTTCTGAAAAAAACACAAAAAAACCAGCCATGACCATCATGCACAGGATCATCAGAAGGATTTGTCTTTTGTTTTTATCGGAATCTTTCATACTTTCATCTGGATATCATTTTCTTTATAAT
>CADCPE010000051.1 GCA_902803275.1 uncultured Erysipelotrichaceae bacterium | reverse complement strand
TCGGATGACAGCGAATATGCCAAAGAATACATTGAGAAAAGCATCGAAGGATACCATTCGCAGAACATCCTTACTTCTTTGAAGCATTATCCGGGACACGGAGACACGGCACAGGATTCTCATACCGGTCTGCCGCAGGTAGACAAGACTTATGAAGAGATAAAGGAAAAAGAACTCAAGACTTTTGCGTATGGAATTGCCGCAGGAGCCGATATGATCATGTCGGCACATATAATGTTTCCGAATATCGATAATTCCCAATACATTGCCATGAACGGACAGAAAGTCTATCTGCCGGCAACATTGTCGAAAAAGATCATCGGTATACTCAGGGAGGACATGGGTTTCGAAGGCATCATCATCACCGACTCTTTGAACATGGACGCGATTCGCAAGTATTACAGGATAGAAGATACGGCCCGCTTTGCGATCAATGCGGGTGTAGATATGCTTCTGATGCCTATCTATTATCACGAGAGTGTTGAGACGTATATTGAGGAACTTAAAGAATATGTGAACATGATCGTAGAAATGGTTGAAAACGGAGAGATCGAAGAAAGCACCATAGACACCGCGGTTAGAAGAATACTGAAAGTCAAATACAAAAACAAGCTAGACAACAGATCCAATGAAATCGAGGGTCTTTCCTCACTGATCGGTTCCAAGGAAAGCCATGATAAAGAACTGGAGATCGCGAAAAAGACGATCACAGTCATCGAGAATTCCGGAGTAAATCTGCCTTTAATCAAAGACAGTAAGACCCTGTTTTTAGCGCCATATCAATCACAGGGCAATGCGATAGGCTATGCCGCTATGCTGCTCAAGGAAGAGGGCTTGACTGATAAGGAAAGCCTGAATTACTATGTCTTCGGTTCGGATGATGCCAAATCGTTTGATTATGAGATGATCGATGACTATGACACGGTCGTGACCATAAGTGCCATGTACGGCTTTGAAGATATCTGCGATGAGTATTCAGCAATAATCGAGAAAGTACTGGCATTATGTTCAGAAAAGGGAAAAACGAGCATCCTGATATCATCACAGCTGCCGTATGATCTTGCAAGATTTGAAGCTGATCTCAAGATGGCGACTTATCTGGCATCTGGCATATCAGAGATACCGGTTGATTTCAGCAAAGATGTTACGACCTATTCGCCGAATCTCATAGCCTGTGTCATGCATCTGTATGAAAGCGGCATTTATGAAGGAAAACTGCCGGTCAATGTGCCGAAACTCGTCTATGATGAAAAAAAGAACACGTATTCTGCTCTTGATGAAATAAGATATCAGCGCGGTTTCGGACTTACGGAATAGAAGTGAAGGCTGTTGTGAAAAACAACAGCTTTTTTAGTGAAAAATACTGCCATTATCAAGGCTGGCCTCGTATAAGATATGACTGGAAAAAGGATCTTGGACGGCAATCGAAGAAGTGCCGGAAAAAGGTCCTCTTAACTAAAGGCTTTTCGGATTATGTTAGGAAAGGTTACTTATTGTTTTTCTTGCAAATTTCCGAAGAAAAAGCATTCATTTTGGTCATGTTTAGTAATAAAATAGAAAGGGAGGAAAGATGGGAAATTTCGAAAGTAAACTGAGTAATCTCTTCGATTATCAGCGATTTGAAAGAAACAAGGATTTGCAACGGGTCATAAACAATGTTGAAAAGCGTTATGATACCGGTGCGGTTTTATTGACGGAAGCAGAACTGTCATTTGCGGCAGGTGGTAAGACCCTCGATAAAATAAAAACAGCGAAGGAAAAAATCTTAGAAGATGCCGATAAAAACCTCAATAGATGAAATTTATGAGGAATATTATCAGAAAGTATTCTCCTATATCAATTCACGCATAAATAATTACCACGATTCTGAAGACCTGTGTGAAGATGTTTTTACTAAGGTTTTTAAGAATTTGGAAAAGTTCGATGAAAGCAAGTCGGCATTGTCAACGTGGATATTCAATATTACGAAAAATACCCTGATCGACTTCTACAGGACCAGACACGACAGCTATGAGCTTCTGGATAATTATGAATATGAAGAGGAGAAGAACGCCGTAAGTGAAACGGAACTGGCAGATCTTGCGAACGCGTTAAATAAATTAAACGACGAGGAAAGAGATATCATCGTCCTTAAGTACTATGAAGGCTACAGCCTAAAGGAGATCGGCGAAAAAATGTCGCTTACTTATGGCGTAGTAAAGCTCAGACACAACAGCGCATTGGAAAAGATGAAAGGTTTCATGGGATATTAGGATGGCTTGCCATCTTTTTTGTTTATTTGGGAATTAGTTAGATAAAATCATTTGGACGTGTTCTATAATAAAGAAAACGAGAGGTATTTATCATGAATTATTATATCGGTATTGATTTAGGCGGCTCCAATGTGCGTGTCGCCAAGATGGATGCGGAAGGAAGGATTGTTCAGGACGTCATTGCGCCATCCCATGGCAAAGAAGGACCGGAGAATATTGAAGCCAATATCCTTGGCCTGCTTGAACAGTTTGATCTGACCGATGTCAAATCAATCGGTTTAGCAATTCCTGGCCCGGTCGACGGTGAGAGAAATGTCATTACGATGGCCACGAATATTCCGGGATGCGAAGACTATCCGTTTGCGGCAAACATGGAGAAGATCACCGGTATTCCTGTCTTCCTTGACAATGATGCCAATGCTGCCGGACTGGCTGAAGCTCTTCTCGGTTCAGGAAAAGGCTACAATATCGTTTACTACATCACTCATTCTACCGGTATCGGGGGAGGTCTGATCATCAACGGCAAGATCATTTCCGGACATAAAGGATACGCCGGAGAAATCGCCAATGTCATCGTCGATCCTGATGCCAAACAGTATCCGATCTACTCGCATCTAAACCGTGGAGGTGTCGAGACAGTTGCCTCGGGAACAGCCATCGGTCTTATCGGCAAGGATATTATCGGCGAAGAAGGAAGCAGTGCCAGAAAGGTCTTCGTTCTTGCTTCTGAAGGCAATGAGAAAGCCAAAGCTATCGTTGATAAGATGGCCAAGGATCTGGCGACCTGCCTTTCTGCAATCTCGGCTATCGTTGCCCCGGATTGCTTCGTCATCGGCGGCGGATGTTCTAAATCATCAGTACTCTATTTCAATCTTGTTAGGGAATACTTCAAATCAATGGCTCATGAAGGCATGAGAGAAGTTCCTATCTTAAAGGCTACTCTGCAGGAACCGGGTGTTCTCGGCGCTGCAATGATCGGCAAGTCACGTCTGAATTAATATGAATTATATTGAATTAAAAGAATATATCAATTCCGAAAAGATCGACGGAATTCTGAGCAGAATAATCTGTTCCAATGAACTTAGTGAAGAGAAAAAAAGATACACAAAACTGCTGGAAGAGGCTGTACAGCTTTACGGTGACGGTGATTTCCATATCATCTCTTCTCCAGGCAGAAGCGAGATAGGCGGAAATCATACCGACCATCAGCATGGTCATGTCATAGCCGCAAGTCTCAATATCGACAATATTGCGATCTTCAAGCCGAATAACGATAATGTCGTTCGCTATAAAGACGGTCTGTTTGAGATCGAGCCTGTCGATCTCAATGATCTTAAAGTTCATGAAAATGAACTGAACAAATCGGAATCGCTCATCAGAGGCATTGCCTACAGGATCAGTGAACTGGGCTATCAGTATGGTGGTTTTGACATGGTGTGCAATTCTAAAGTCCTGGTCGGATCGGGTATTTCTTCATCCGCCTGTTTTGAAGTCATGATCGTTGAAGCTTTTAACGGTCTATACAATAACGAAAAGATCGAAGCGGCTGAAAGAGCCAAGATCGGACAGTATGCAGAGAATTTCTATTTCGGAAAACCTAGCGGTCTGCTTGACCAGACGGCAATTTCCGTAGGTGGTTTTGTGGCCATCGATTTTAGAGATCCGGAAAAACCGGAAATCGAGAACTATGAATTCTCTTTTGCCGATCACGGTTATGATCTGATCCTGGTCGATACTAAAGGAGACCATTCCGATCTTTCTCATGAGTATGCAGCGGTAACGATCGAGATCAAGGAAGTTGCCAAACAGCTTGGGGTTAATTTCCTGGCTGATTCTACCAAGCAGGAACTGTTCAATAATCTTGCAAAGATAAGAGCAGCCGTTAGAAATGACAGAGCGGTTTTAAGAGCTATCCATTTCTTTAATGAGGATGAAAGAGCCTTGAAGGAACAGGATGCCATAAAAAACAACGATATCGATTCTCTGCTTAAACTGATGGTTGAATCGGGAAGATCCTCATTTGAGTATCTGCAGAACGTCTACCCGGCATCAAGAGTCAATTCCCAGTCGCTCTCTATCGGCCTGGCAGTTGCTGATACCTATCTTGGAAGCAGAGGCGCATATCGTGTTCACGGAGGAGGCTTTGAGGGAACTATCCAGGCTGTCGTACCGAAAGACATGACCGAGGGCTTCAGAAAAGCCATGAAAGATGTCTTTGGAGAAGACTGTCTGCTTGAAGTTAAAGTAAGACCGTTTGGCACAAAGATGATTGTCTAGAAGGCAAGGGATATCAACAGTTGATCAGAAAAAGTCATATGACTTTTTCTTTTTTGCATTAAAAGCGAGATGATCTCGGCTAGGATCGTTCAATCTGATAAAATAACGGAAAGCTCTATTTATGAGATATTTCCAATTTCAGTCTTTATAAGGATATGCACTGTTTTAAAGCTGTTTTTCACCTAAAGACTGATAGGACCTTACAAAGATATACTTTGAAAGATCCTTTTCCTTCATCGGATCGATGAGTTAAAGACCGGCGACTGTATCCGGAATCACGGGAATTCTGCGTATTCAAAGGTTGCCAAGCTGTGTTATATTGAAAAAAAGTAATTGCTTAGGCGTGATCGCAAATGGATGAACTGCTAGTCATGAAAAATATCAGTAAGGATTTTTCTTCAACGAAGGCATTGGATAATGTCTGTTTATCGGTTTCTAAAGGACAGATCCACGGTCTCTTAGGTGAAAACGGGGCTGGTAAAACGACGCTGATGAACATCCTGAGCGGCAATTACCCCTATGGTTCATATGAAGGGGAACTGTTCCTAAGAGGAAGAGAATGCCGTTTCTTTTCATCGAAGGATTCGGAAAGAAACGGGATCGCCATCATCCATCAGGAGCTTTCACTCATTCAGGGCATGTCCATTGCTGACAACATTTTTCTGGGAAACGAGAAGGGAAACGGTTTTTTTATTGACCGCAAAAAGACCAGGGAAGAAGCTGAAAGACTGCTCAGACTTGTAGGACTTGATGATGATCCTGAAACCATTGTTGAAGATATCGGAGCCGGCAAGCAGCAGCTTGTCGAGATCGCCAAGGCTCTATCCAAAAACAGCGATATCCTCATTCTTGATGAGCCTACATCATCTCTGGGCCAGGAACACTCAGAGGCAGTGCTCAAACTGATGGAGAATCTAAAGGCGAAGGGCAAGACGATGATCATCATTTCCCATAAGCTTGATGAGATCATCAGGATCGCTGACAGAATAACGATCCTGCGTGATGGAAAGAGTGTTGAAACGATAGATAATTTCAATAAAGATGCCGATGAAAGCCGTATCGTAAGAGACATGGTCGGCAGGGATATCAATGATCTATATCCAAAAAGAGATGCTGAACCGAAAGAGGATATCGCCTTGAAGGTCGAACACCTCAGTGTCCAAAGCAAAAGACGAAAAGGTGAACTATCGCTTGATGATATCTGTTTCGATATCCATTCAGGTGAAGTGGTCGGTTTGTATGGCCTCATGGCATCCGGCAGAAGCAAGCTTGTAAAGAGCCTTTTTGGAAAGTTTAACGGTCTCATCAGCAAAGGCAGTGTAGAAATAAACGGAAAAAGAGTCGATCTTAGAGATCCCAGACATGCGATCGATGAAGGTCTTGCCTATGTGGCGGAAGACCGGATGAATACGGGATTATCACTTGATCGCAGCATCAAAGAAAACATGACTCTCGCCGGATTAAAAAAGGTCACAAAAAAAGGCCTGCTCGATAAGAAGAAGGAAAAAGGGGTGGCAAGAGACAATCTAAACTCTTTCCGCATCAAGGCGAGTTCCTATGAACAGGATGTCAGAGAACTCTCAGGAGGAAATCAGCAGAAAGTCCTGCTTTCACAATGGTTCTATACCGACCCTGAGGTTTTGATCCTGGATGAGCCGACCAAGGGGATCGATATCGGTGCCAAATATGAGATCTACAATATCATAAATGAATACGTTACATCCGGCGGTGCGGTTTTACTGATCTCTTCCGATATGAATGAGATCTTCGGCTTGTCTGATCGTATCTATGTTTTGGCCGAAGGAAAGATCACCGGCGAATTAAGCAGAGAGGAATTTTCTGCCACCAAGGTGATGGATCTTATCCTCAAGGGGGATAAACGATCATGAAGATAAGAGGATTCCTGCAGAAGAACTATCTGCTGCTCTCACTCATATCGATCACGATCTTCTTTTGGATAATGAGTGAAGGCAGACTTTTCTATTATGGAAATATCCTTAACCTGTTTCAGCAGAACATGTATGTCTTTATTCTGGCATCCGGCATGTTTATCTGTATCCTGACAGGGGGAAATACCGATCTTTCCTGCGGTTCAGCTGTGTGCCTGATCGGTGCGATCGCCTTCAGGATGATGGAGAACGGTTATGGCGGTTTCGTTTCTTTTATAGTGATGCTTGCGGTCGGAACCGCGATAGGAGCTGTACATGGTTATCTTATCGGCAAGTTCAGACTTCCCTCCATCATCGTGACCCTGGCAAGCATGAGCATCCTGCGCGGTATTGCCAACCTGATCCTGGGCGGTTACACACTTTCGGTAAGCGATGAAACATATCTGAGGCTTTTCAGTGTCTCAGACGGTTTTCCGTTCTATTTTGTCTTTGTGCTGCTATGCGTATCAGCGGCTGTATACATCTCTGAATTCGCTCCGATCGGTCGGCACATATATGCCTTAGGCGGCAACAGGAAAGCAGCCAGGATTTCCGGCATAAACGAAGTCAGGATAATCGTGTTTGCATATATCTTCATGGGCATCCTTACAGCGATATCTGCAGCTGTCGTTACCGGAAGGATGGGCATCGTCGGCCCAAGCCTGGGTGAAACGTATGCCATGGATGCCATAGCTGCCTGTTTTATCGGCGGCACTTCAGCAGGCGGTGGCAAAGGAAAGATGTCCGGTGTGATCATGGGAGCTCTGCTAACAGGAATCATCAACCAGGGCATGAGCATTCTGGGGCTTTCAGCCAACTATCAGAACGTCATCAAAGGCATCATCCTGGTCATGGCGGTACTTTCCGGTTATCTTTTGAACAGGGAAGGAGAAAAGCAGCAATGAAAAGAATCCTGAAGCTTTATTCAACAGAGATCGTTTTTGGCTTTGTAAGTCTGCTTTTCATCATCCTTACAGGAGCCGAGATCCTGAAACCGATGAATATCACGGCGATCTTCTTGCAGAATTCCTATATCTTCATTCTGGCCACAGGCATGGCGATCTGCATGACCAGCAGGGGCAATATCGATATAAGTATCGGCTCATTTGTCTGTTTCATCTGTGCCATGGGCGGTGTCTTCATGGCTGTCATGAAACTGAATACCGGATTTACGATCATTCTGCTTTTGATCCTTGGCCTGTTATGGGGATGTCTTAGCGGATATCTGATCTCCTATCTGAAGATCCCGGCCTGGGTCACAACTTTAGGCGGCTACCTCTCTTTCAGAGGCCTGGGCGTTGCCTTGATCAACACTTTCTCCACTACCGGCAGTATCGTCGGTATCGATCAAAGCTTCATGAAACTGTTTTCTGGCAAGATCTTTTCTTCGCCGATCGATTCCTTTGGCCAGGGTTCTTTGCTTTTCTGTATCATCCTGGCTGTTTCGGCTATCACATATAAACTCTATTCACTAAGAAAAGAAGGAAGCAGCATAACAAATTCCGTGATATTCGGCTGTGCGTTGTCGTTTGCTGTCTCACTTGTGATCGGAGTTTCCTTCTCTCTTACAGGCGGTGTGCCGGTGAGCTTTGTGTGGATGCTTATTGTCGTAGGCATTACGCAGATCTGGATCGAAAAAAGCGCTGAGGGAAGAAAACTGATCATGCTTGGAGCCAATCCGGAAAACGCCAGGATCGCCGGTGTAAATGTCAAAAGAGCCGTATTCATGACCTATATCTTTATGGCGCTGTGCGCAACACTTACCGGCTGTATCGTGCTGTCCAGATTCCATGCTTCAAGTTCCTATGCCGGAGTCAATTTTGAAATGGATACGATAGCGGCTTGTGCCATCGGCGGTGTTTCACTGTATGGAGGCAAACAGAGGATCCTTAAAGCCATCCTCGGCGCCGCTCTTATCGGCATCATCAACCTTGGACTGAGCCTCATCGGCATCGATATGAACTGGCAATGGATCATCAAAGGCATCATCATTGTGGCTTTTGTCAGTTTTGATATGTATCTCAAGAAAGACAGATATGAATAGTTATAGAAATGATATGAAAAACGAAACTCTAAAGATATTGAAGCTGATCTTTATGGTCATGATCCTTTTAGGCGCGTTAAGCGGATGCAAAATAAAAGATCCTGATGTGAAGATCATCGGTATCAGTGCTCCCAGCAACGATATTCAAAGATGGGCTGTTGAGACGATCCAGATGAAAAACAGACTTGAAGAAAAAGGCTATGAAGTCATCATTCAGTATGCCAGCAGCGACGTATCCATGCAGATATCACAGATCGAGAATCTGATCGGTAAAGATGCCGATGTGCTGATCGTCATCCCCGTTGAGGCAGCTTCTCTAGGCGAAGCAATGGATATGGCCATCGAACACAAGATACCGATCATAAGTTATGACATGCTGATAACCAATACCGACGCGGTGAGCTATTATACGACCTTTGATAACTACAAGGTCGGAACGATACAGGGCCAGTATGTAAGAGACAAGCTTGACCTTGATCATGCTGACAGGACCTACAATATTGAGTTTACAGCCGGAGATCCCGGCGACAACAATGCCGGATTCTTCTATAAAGGCGCTGTCGATGTCTTAAAACCTTATCTTGATTCCGGAGTACTAAAGATCATCTCCGGCCAGGACAGTTTTGGAAAATGCGCCACACCTTCATGGAATACCGAAAAAGCTCAGCAGCGAGCCGAGAATATCCTGGCCTCTTACTACAATAATCAAGATGTGGATATCTGGCTTGCCAGCAACGATACGACAGCACTTGGCGTCAGCAGCGCTCTGGCTACTTCCTATAAAGGAAACTATCCGATCATCACCGGCCAGGACTGTACGCTTATCAATGTCAGAAATATTCTAAACGGCAAACAGGCGATGAGCGTCTTCAAGGATCCGGCAATGCTGATAGATGCTACCGTCAATATGATCGATGAGATCATCTTGAATAAACCGGTTAGCGTAAATGACACCTCCACATATTTCAATGGCATTAAAACTGTGCCTTCATATCTTTGTGAACCGACCTATGTCGACAAGGATAACTGCTTTGAAGTTCTGACTTCTTCCGGATTCTATACACCTGAACAGCTCAAATAGAGCTATAAATATGTGATATTCGCTATAGTAATTTAAATGTCAGAATCTGACAGTTCAATTCAAGAACAATAACGGAAAACCTAAGTCTTTAATAGGAGTTTCTGTTATTCTTATTTTTATAAGGATATGTACTGCATTTTTTCTTTTTCGATTCTGTCATTTTTGATTTTTAAGGATGTTCTTGCAGGTACAGAGATGATCATCCATAAGACAGGGGAGACCAGCAGGCAATCAGAAAAAGTCGTATGACTTTTTCTTTTTGGTCTCAAAGTACGATATAATAAAATCAAGAGGTAGATATGTATCATATCAGTGATATAAAAAAGTTCCTGCGCTGCGAGCGGCTTTACTTTTACAGCAGAGATGAAGCAAATGTTTTCCGTCCTTATCTGCGCAATGATGAAAATATCACTGATCTGCTCAAGCAGTATTTCAATATCAATGAGTGCTTTGAAGGGGTAAGAAATGATCAGCCTTCACGTTTTATAGATAATTATGATCGATTCGAATGGTTTATCCATCCCCGTTTTTGTGACGGAGAACTGAGAATAAACATTCCTTTAGTGCATAAAAATGCCGATAAGCTCGATCTGTACTATATATACTATTCAAATGCGATCAGAGAACTGGATACCTTATCATACAGGATCGGCCTTGATGTGCTTAATAAAAGCGGCTTGAAGGTAAATGATATCTTTGTAATATATCTTGATCCTCAATACACCAATGAAGGCAAGCTCGATGTTAAGAAACTCTTCGTTGTAACCGATGAATACAAAAACAGCAAGATCATTGATCTTGTCAAGGCGAACAGTTTCAGCTATGAACAGACGATAAAAAAGATCGAAGATTTCAGAATTGAAGAGAGTGTAGCGAAAAAAAGCCGTTTCTGCAAGCTGTATGGTCTATGTGAATTCTATGACAGGTGTTTCCCTGATGAATTGGATAAAGCCGATGATTCGATCCTGACGCTGGTGACTTCCCGTAACAAGAACAAGATGTATGAAGACGGGATCAGACATCTCAAGGATGCGGATCTCGAGCAGATCGAAGGAAACAGAGCTCAGTATGCCCAGATCATGGCGTCCAGAAAAGGTGGCCTTTATCTGGAAAAGATGGCTTTAGCCAGATGGTTTGAACAGCTGAGTGAAAG
>CADCPE010000050.1 GCA_902803275.1 uncultured Erysipelotrichaceae bacterium | reverse complement strand
TCAGTGGCTCCGACACCGTTTACCAGCATGTCGTATCTTCCCGATGAAACGCCCATCAGCAGACCGTCCCATTCGCCTTCGACATATTCAACGTCAACGCCGATATAATCAGCGATATACTTTGCGACTTCGACATCAAAGCCGACCAGTTCTCCCTGATCATTATGATAAGTGAAAGGCTGCCATGTGCCTTCCATCGCTACGACGATCTTGCCTTTTTCCTTGATGAGATCAAGCTCGGATTTAGCTGTCTCACTTCCGCCTGCATCTTTGCCTGAGCAGGCACACAAGATCAGTAAACTCAACAATACTGCAATAATTTTCTTCATTTCTGTTCTCCCTTCTGTTCTATACTCTTGATAAAGTTCCTTATTCTTTCATTTTCCTGCTGATTGAAGAAATCATCGGTCGGCATCGAAGCCAGGATATTTCCTCCGTCCATGAAGATGACCTTGTTGGAGACATGTTTCGCGAAATTCATCTCATGGGTCACCACCAGCATCGTCATTCCTTCATCAGCCAGATCCTTGATGACACTTAGTACTTCACCGATCAGTTCCGGATCGAGGGCACTAGTCGGTTCATCGAAATAGATTATCTCCGGATCGGTCGCCAGGGCCCGGGCTATGCCTACGCGCTGCTGCTGACCGCCGGAAAGCTGATTAGGATAGGCATCATACTTATCGGACA
Source organism: uncultured Erysipelotrichaceae bacterium (assembly GCA_902803275.1). Lineage (GTDB taxonomy): Bacteria > Bacillota_I > Bacilli_A > Erysipelotrichales > Erysipelotrichaceae > Colivicinus. The sequence continues at coordinate 1,350 of CADCPE010000050.1, read as the reverse complement.
GACCTACCTTGTCAAGCAGGTTCTTTCCAATTTCCATAGCCTTGTGCTTATCCGTTTTTCTCGCCACCGTCAAGCCAAGCGTCACATTTTCCAGAGCTGTCTTGTTGGAAAAAAGATTGAACTGCTGGAAGACGAACGAGGTTTTGTTTCTTATCTCGTGGATCGTCTTGCGGGAAGCGGTATGCATATCGATCTTCTCGCCGTCAAAGATCATCTCTCCTTCATCGGCCTTTTCCAGGAAATTCAGACAGCGAAGAAGTGTGGTCTTTCCTGAACCTGATGGTCCAAGTATCGCTACCACATCGCCTTTTTCAATATTGAGATCAAGGCCCTTCAGGACCTCAAAATCCCCAAAACTTTTTCTGATCCCTCTGATCTCGATCATCGTCTGTCACCTCGCGCATTTAATCTTTCCTCAATATAAGTCTGCAGTCTGGTAAGTACGGTCGAAAACATCAGATAGATGAATGCGAGTTCCAGATACAAGGCTAAGGCTTCGTATGTTCTGGCAACGATCTGCTGGGTCACCATAAACATCTCCATGACGGTGATGTTTGCGGCAAGCGAAGTACTCTTGACCATGGCGATCAGGCCGTTGGCCAGAGAAGGAAAAGCCATCCTCAGAGCCTGCGGCAGCACGATATGCCACATGATCTGGATAAAATTGAGACCTGAACAGTAACCGGCTTCGATCTGTCCTTTCGGTACGGCTTCCAAAGCTCCTCTGATCGTTTCTGCCGAATAAGCTCCTTCGTTGATAGAGAAGACCAGCACTGCTGCCGGGAACGGATCGATAATGACGCCGACACTAGGCAGACCGTAAAAGACGACGAAAAGCTGGATCAGCAGCGGTGTTCCTCTGATCACCCAGATATAGAAACGTGCAAGCTGCTTCAGGCCTTTTATATCCGCAAACTGGATCATGGCTGTTATGATGCCGATGATCATCGCCAAAGAAAAGCTGATGATCGTCAAAGGTATCGTCACCTTGATCCCGGGCAGAAGTATCTTTAAAAAAGAATCTGTAAGCAGATTGATAATTTTCATAAGCGTATTATATATCAAAACAGATTTTTAATCCGCTGATTCGCTCCGATTGTAGAAGAATGCCAAAGCCAGAGGGAATCCGAACATACCGATGGCTCCAAACATCCTTAGGCCAACGATCATGGAGATCAGGGTCGCCAGAGGGTGCAGACCGATATTGGCACCGACCATGTGCGGCTCGATTATCTGCCTGATGACCGTGATGATTATATAAAGTATAAGCAGTTCAATGCCCAAAGCGACCTTGCCGGTGATCAGCGAACGGATGCCCCACGGGATCAGGACCGTTCCGACACCGAGGAC
>CADCPE010000049.1 GCA_902803275.1 uncultured Erysipelotrichaceae bacterium | reverse complement strand
GTCGGACAGTGTCCGACCTTATAAGTAATTGGCATTAGATTAATTCGATCGTTTTGATCTTCTGTTCTTTCAGAGGCTTGTCTCTGAAATCTGTTTCCACATCGGCGATCTCATCCACTACTTCAATGCCTTTGGTGATCTTGCCGAAGGCTGCATACTGACCGTCAAGATGCGGTGCATCCTGATGCATGATGAAGAACTGCGATGAAGCGGAGTTGGGATCCATGGCTCTGGCCATGGAGAGAACGCCTCTGGTGTGCTTGAGTTCATTGACAAATCCGTTTGACAGGAATTCGCCTTTGATCTTGTTTTTGGATCCGCCCATGCCTGTTCCGGTTGGGTCACCGCCCTGGATCATAAAGCCTTTGATGACACGGTGAAAGATCAGACCGTCAAAGAATCTTTCCTTGATCAGGCTGACGAAGTTTTCTACAGTCAATGGTGCTGTTTCAGGGTAGAGTTCAGCTTCCATTTCCTTGCCATTATCCATGGTTATTCTGATTCTGATATTTTCCATATTTTTGTTTTTCCTCACTTTTTCCATTCTAACATTTTAGGTTATAATATTTTCATAAAATTTTTATGGAGGCTGGCTCATGAACAGGTACGTAGAAGATGTCATTGCTTATGTAAAGAGAAAATATGCAGATCAGAAGGAGTTTGTTCAGACTGTTGAGGAAGTGTTTGCTTCAATATCTCCTGTAATTGACAGACATCCCGAGTATGTCAAAGCCGACCTGCTCAAGAGGATGGTCGAACCGGAAAGGATGTTCAGATTCAGAGTTGTCTGGACTGATGATGAAGGCAGAGTCAACACCAATGTCGGATGGCGCTGCCAGTTCAATGGAGCCATCGGACCATACAAGGGTGGCTTGCGTTTCAAGAACAATGTCAATGAAAGCATCATCAAGTTCCTGGGCTTTGAACAGACCTTCAAGAACTCGCTGACCGGCTTGCCGATCGGTGGAGCCAAGGGCGGTTCTGATTTTGATCCGGCAGGAAAATCCGATGCTGAGATAATGAGATTCTGCCAGTCGTTCATGAGTGCTTTATACAGATATATCGGACCGGATATCGATGTACCGGCTGGAGATATCGGGGTCGGCGGCAGAGAGATCGGCTATCTCTATGGCCAGTATCGAAGACTGAAAGGTGTCTTTGAAAACGGTGTACTTACCGGCAAGGGATTGAGCTATGGCGGTTCCCTGATCAGGCCTGAAGCAACCGGTTATGGAGCTATCTATTATCTTGAAGAAGTATTGAAAGCGCATAACGATTCGCTTATGGGCAAAAAGATCGCTGTCTCCGGCTATGGCAATGTCTCCTGGGGGATCATGAAGAAGGCTGCGCAGCTTGGCGCGAAAGTTACATACATGTCCGGTTCGCAGGGCTACATCCATGATGAGGAAGGCATCAGCACTGATGAGAAGCTTGATTTCATTCTGGCCTTAAGAGAAAGCAATTCCAAGAATCTCAAATCATATGCCGAAAGGTTTAACTGTGAGTTTGTAGAGGGCGGAAAGTTCTGGGGCGTTGATGATGTGGACATCTATATGCCTGCCGCAACCCAGAATGAGGTCGATCTTGAAGATGCCAGAAAGATCGTCAAGGCCGGCATAAAATATTATCTTGAAGTTTCCAACATGCCGACTACGGCAGAGGCGATAGAATATCTTAAGGAAAACGGTGTCATCGTTGCGCCATCAAAGGCTGTCAATGCCGGAGGCGTCGGAGTTTCAGCTCTGGAAATGGCTCAGAACTCGCAAAGGCTTGTCTGGACGGCTGAAGAAGTCGATGCCAGACTGAAAGTCATGATGCAGGGCATCTATGAAAAATCCGTTGATGCCGCAAACAGATACGGGCTTGGCTATGACCTGATCGCCGGAGCGAATATCGCCGGCTTTGAAAAAGTAGCCCAGGCCATGATGGAACAGGGTATATTCTGATGGAATTTAAAGACGTTGTTAAGAAGTATTATATAGATGAGAATTATAACTGCAGTGAATGTCTGATCCATGCAGCCAATGAATATTACGGTCTGAATATCGGTTTTGAAGATATGAAGATGTTTGGCGGTTTCGGTTCAGGCATGTATGCAGGGATCGTGTGCGGAACGCTTGTCGCCAATGTGGCGATCCTGTCCAAGATGGTGATCAGAAACAAGGCCAGGGAAGAGACAGATCAGATCCTTCCGGTAATAAACAGGATGGTCAAGGATTTCAATGAACATCTGCAGGGAACTTCCTGCAGGGAATTAAGACCGAAGTATTACAGCAAGGAAGAATCGTGTCTGAAGACGGTCCTGCTGGCCGCGGAAGTGCTGGAAAAAGCGGTAGATGAACTTAAAGAAAAAGTTGGGAACTGATGTTCCCAACTTTCATTATTCGTTTACTACTTCCAGTATATGCTTGGCTGTCAAACCGTATTTTTCCAGGACATCCTTCATCTTTCCTGATTCGCCAAACGTATCATTGATGCCGATCGGCGTGATCCTGGTGGTGATATCCGTCTTGGCTTTGATTTCGGCGATCGTAGAATACAGTCCGCCGATGATCGAATGTTCCTCACAGGTATAGGCGCGCTTGTGGGACTTCAGCAGTTCCAGGATGTCTTTTTCATCGACTGGTTTCAGACATGACACATTGACTACTGTCGCATCGATCTCTTCTGCTGCTTTCAAAGCTTCCTGAGCCATCAGGCCCATCGCGAACAGTATCACATCACCGTTTCCTTTTCTGAGGACATCGACTTTTTCAAAATCAAACTTGCTGTCTTCACTGTAGACATCATCAACTTTGCCTCGGCCCAGTCTTACATAACATGGTCCGTTGATCTTTGAGACGTGTTCGATGATCGCCTTGGTCTCAAACTGATCACATGGCACGAAGACTTTCATGTTAGGGAGGACTCTCATCAGTGTCACATCTTCGATCGACTGATGGGAAGCTCCGTCTTCACCGACTGACAGTCCGGCGTGAGTTGCACATACGTTGACATTCAGTGCCGGGTAGGCGATCGAGTTTCTGATGATCTCGGAGGCTCTGCCGGTTGCAAAGATCGCGAAGCTTGAGGCGAAGACGATCTTGCCTGAAGCGGCCAGTCCGGCAGCCATGCCCATCATGTTGGCTTCTGCGATACCGG
>CADCPE010000048.1 GCA_902803275.1 uncultured Erysipelotrichaceae bacterium | reverse complement strand
TTTGGCCTTTTATTGTATCTGACGGAATTGGCTTGAATTCCGTTTTCTAATATATATTATACTAATTGCGCTACGGTTTTTTGCTTCATGTCCAAATAAACAAAGCTCGGAAGTTTGAAGGATCATGATGCATCAGATGCTCATGAATATAATCGGCATATTTTCACTTATGGTGCTTTCCTTTTGAGCTTGCTGGCAGTCGAGCTATGGCAGAGCATGATCTGGATCAGTATGAAATGATCAAAGCAGCAGCGAGCCAGGGATTACAAGATCCTACTTCGAAGGTTAGCACAGCTTAATATAATTGCAGGTTCTAATGAATATCCATATAATAAATTGTAAATATAAGTGATTAGATGATTGCTCAGATCAGTATGATCTGAAAAGGAGCATTCCGGCTAGATAGAAGGAGGAGCAGCAATGAAAACGAGAAACGGACTGTTTGCTGATGTTCCTGAGAACAAGTGGAACGATTGGCATTGGCAGGTAGCTAACCGCGTGACCTCGTTATCGGATCTGGAAGCGCGCTGAATCGTGGTCACCGATGAAGATCGAAAAGGAATTGAGATCATGGAAACACTGCGCGGCCATACATCCGAATTCTGTGTTCCAACATTTGTGGTCGATGCGCCAGGAGGCGGAGACAAAATCCCGGTCATGCCGAATTACCTTATTTCACAAACTCCTAATAAAGTAGTTTTAAGAAATTTCGAGGGAGTCATAACAACTTATACAGAACCGGAACAGTATCACAATGCCTGCCATTGCCCAGTATGTTCGGGCAGATCGAAAGCTGTCAATCCGCTAACAGGAGTGGCTGAACTGGCTTCTGGGATCAAACAGAAACATCTGGAGCCGAATGTTCTTCAAAGGCGTGAACGGAAATCCAAGTGGAAAAAACTGGACTGAAAAACATCCGTCGTTTGATAAAATTATTAGTGAAAAAGTATTGATATTCTGAAAGCGAAAGGAGCATATATGTTTGAAGAAGTATTGAAACAGTTACAGGATCTGATCAGAGATTACACAGGCAATAGTGAATTGGTCATCAACGAAGATACCATGATGGTAAAGGATCTTGAATTATCATCGCTTGATGTCATAAATCTTATGGGAAGTATTGAGGATACATTTGATATTAGCATCGAAGACGAAGATTTAGCCAATCTGCTTACTGTCAAAGATGTTGTAGATTATATTATCAGCAAGAAAGAAGACTAATCATTATGTTTGAACTGCATGATGCACAGATGTTTATGTATTTCGGGTGCAAGCAGGGTGCCGGTCAGGGTGCCCTTTTGACCGGAAGCGTCATAATTCCGCGAAAGCTAGACATCACCAGGCTGCAGGATTCGGCCAATGAAGTATTCAGGATCAATGACGGGTTGAGAGCCTTTTTTATCGAAAAGGATGAAAAAGTCTATCAGGACACAAAACCTTTCAGGCGCCAAGAGTTTAAAGTCCTTCATTTTGACAGCAAAGAAGAACTTGATAAGTACTGCAGCGTATACGGAACCATTCCTTTGAAACTTGAGATCCATACAGAAGGTTCTGGCGTTTCCAAAGAAAAATGGAAGAACGAAAAGCCTTCACTGACCCTTGTCAAAAACGTGGTCATTCATGAAACGAAGATGTTTTTCACCAAACTCCGCATGGGAATGCTGAACAACGATCCTGCAGTTTGTGAACTGACACTGGTGGATCTGCCTGATGCCTGCGGTGCAATCGTGAAGATCCATCATATCGTCGCTGATGCCTGGACGGTAATGCTTATTGCCAATCAGTTCCTTTCGCTTTTGAAAGGAGAAACTGTGCAGGCATATAAATATCAGGATTTCATTGACAGCGAGAAGAAGTATAAGCTATCAAACCGCTATCAGCGTGATAAGGAATACATGGAAGCGGAATTCGCCAAATGTCCTGAACAGACCTGGCTGTGGCCTGAACGCTACAAATCTCTTGAAGCAAGACGCAGAACGGTCGAACTGGAAAAGAATCTTTCCGCAGATATCTACAGTTTCTGTGAGAACCATAAAATAACGCCTTATATCCTGTTCCTTTCAGCTATCACGCTCTATATGAGAAAGAAACTTGGCAGAGACAGGTTCTATGTCGGCTCTGTTTCGCTTAACCGTTCAAGTTTCAAGGAGAAGAATACCGTCGGTATGTTTGTAACCGGTATTCCTGTTCTGATGGAATTCGATCAAAACGATACATATGCTCAGACCATTGATAAAGTCAGCATGAAATCAGTCAATGCCTTCAGACATTATAAAGGCGCCAAGATCACGCCGGACAGCAAGGAAAAGCTTTTTGATATCTGGGTAAGTTTCCAGAACGCTACACTTGAAGCTGATCCTACAGCGATCTGTACGCAGTACTACTGCAATTACGTTATCGATACTACGATCTTGTCTATTGAAGACAGATCATCTGATGGCAGATTCAAGCTGCATTTTGATCACAACATCAAAGTATCGGAAGAAGATACGGATGAACTGTTCAATACGGTTATCAGCTATTTGCACAGGATCATGGATAACCCTGATCTGACTATCGAATAAGGGAAGTTCTATTTTATAACATATGAATATATTAAGCTCATTGATCAACTACATAGTATTTCATTCAGGAAGCCTTTTAGGATCCGTTTTTCTTAATGATTATCTTAAAAAAGCCCGGAACGGAAAGAAAACAAGTGAAAAGATCCTCCAAAAGATCATCAGAAAAAACAAAGACACCGAGTATGGCAGAAAATACGGTTTTTCAAAGATAAAGACGATCGACGATTTCCGAAACAGCGTTCCTCTTTCAACATATGATGATTATAAAGAATATATTGATCAGATGAGACTTCAAGGCAAACAGAACCTTATTACAAGTAAACGGATCACCGATTTTACCACTACCTCAGGAACTACAAGCAGAAAAAAATACATTCCGCAGTTCGCTTCCTCAAGCGTTCCTTTTCTCAAAGGGGTCTGTATATTTGTCAATCAATGTGTCAGAGCCTTGCACGAAAGAAAAGTGTCATCCGCTTATGTCAGAGGTTTTCTTGTTACCGAAGTTACCGATGCCTATGAAAAAAAAGACGATAACGGATCGGTTGGCTATTTTTCTCAGTATTCGATCAGCGCCACAAAAGCGTTCATGCCGATGTTTACTCAGATTCCAAAAGATGCCATCGGCTGCGGCGAAATAGAAGACAGAGAATACTTCAAATGTCGATGGGCATTGCAGGAAAAAGATCTGAAGTTTATTGTAGCCACTTTTATGTCGCTTGTAACTTTTTCAATAGGCTATATTGAAAAAAACCATAATATGCTTATCGAAGATATTGAAAAGGGCACAATTAATCCGAATGTCAAAATGTCCGAATCGATCCGCAAAAAACTTCAGTCTACACTGAAGCCTGATACAGAAAGGGCTGCTGAATTAAGAGATATCTTCAATAATCCTGATGAAAGACCTCTGGTATCAAGGATCTGGCCAGAGATGTCCTATATTACGGCTATCGGTTCTGCAGATTTTGAGCCTTTCACAAAGACAATGATCAAATTCTGTGATGATGATGTTGTATTCAATAATTCTTTTTATGCCTGCTCAGAATCTATTATCGGCTGCGCTGTTTATTATAATGATCCAAGGTATCTGCTGATCCCGGATGCGGCTTTCTATGAGTTTATTCCTGTTGACAGTGATAATCGAGACAAAACGTTATTGATGCATGAGCTGGAGGAAGGAAAACTGTACGAAATTATCATAACGACCTTTGCAGGCTTATATAGATATCAGCTTAAAGATGTCATCAGGGTCGTCGGTTTTGAAGGAGAAACACCACTGATCGAATTTGCATATCGGGCTAATCATGTTACGGATATCTGCAACACGCACGTTACAGGCGAAGATCTGTCTTTCTGCATTAAAAAACTGGAAGATGATTATCAGATACACGTATCGGATTACAGCATCTATGCAAAT